>JALTNS010000440.1 GCA_027000565.1 Rhizobiaceae bacterium
TAAGCACTTGCCGCAATTTGCTCGCCGCGCTGCAGCTTTTCACGCTTCAACCGTTCGGCAATCAAAAATGCCAGCTCAATCGACTGATCAGCATTCAATCGCGGATCGCAATGGGTGTGATAGCGGTTGGAGAGATCGTCATCCGAAATGGCGCGTGCACCACCGGTACATTCGGTCACGTCCTGACCGGTCATTTCCACATGAATGCCACCCGCATGGGTGCCTTCGGCCTCGTGTACATCGAAAAATGCATTGACTTCGCTCAGTACCCGGTCAAACGGGCGGGTTTTGAAGCCACCGGCTGAAATTGTATTGCCGTGCATCGGATCGCACGACCAGACGACCTTGCGACCTTCACGCTCAACCGCACGAATAAGTGCCGGCAGATATTCGCCAACTTTTTCATGGCCAAAGCGCGCGATCAAGGTAATCCGTCCTGCTTCATTATCCGGACTAAGAATATCCAGAAGTTCAATCAATCCGTCAGTTGTTGTTGTCGGGCCGCACTTGATGCCAATCGGGTTCTTGATACCACGGCAAAATTCCACATGGGCGTGGTCCGGCTGGCGGGTACGATCGCCAATCCACAGCATATGCCCGGAGGTGCCGTAATAATCGCCGGAGGTGGAATCAGTGCGGGTCATTGCCTCTTCATAACCAAGCAGCAATGCCTCGTGGCTGGTATAAAAATCGGTCTCGCGCAGCCGCGGATTGCTGTCGGCATCGATGCCAATCGCCCGCATGAACCCGATGGTTTCTGTAATACGGTCGGCCAGTTCGCGATAGCGTGCCGCTTGTGGTGAGTTGGATACAAAACCCAGTGTCCACTTGTGCACATGTTCAAGATTGGCATAACCGCCTTGCGCAAAGGCGCGAATAAGATTGAGCGTTGCAGCCGACTGGCGATAGGCCATGATCTGCCTTTGCGGGTCTGGAATCCGCGATTCCTCGCTGAATTCCATGCCATTGATATTGTCACCGCAATAACTGGCAAGGGTTTCATCGCCGCGCACTTCAATCGGAGACGACCGCGGTTTGGCAAATTGCCCGGCAATCCGGCCAACCTTGACCACCGGCTTGGAGCCACCAAAGGTGAGAACCGCAGACATTTGCAAAAACACGCGGAAAAAATCACGGATATTGTCGGCGCTGTGCTCGGCAAAACTTTCGGCGCAATCGCCACCCTGCAACAGGAATGCCTTTCCTTCGGCCACTTCGGCCAGTTGCCGTTTTAGTTTTCTGGCCTCACCGGAAAACACCAGCGGAGGAAACGAAGCCAGGCGGGCCTCGGCATTTTCAAGCACCGCATTGTCTGGATAAACCGGCAGGTGTTTTGCTGGTTTGCTGCGCCAGGAGCCGGGTGTCCAATTCTGTGCCATGATCTTTTCCGTTACTCGATACTTCGTTTTGTTGCCAGCCATCACCACGATGGCGGTCATGCTCCTATACAGAACATGAATTGGCTTATCCACAGGTTATTTTCGATTATTTACCGCCAGGCACCAGTGTGTCAAACAGCGCCCGCTCTTTTGCGGTCGTTGTAACCGGTCTTGGATAAAAAGGATTGGCTCGGTCTTCGCGCACACCAACGTCAAAATTGCTGGTTGTCTGCACAAAACGATGCAGCCCGTCCCGGCCAAATTTATTGTGATACCCCTGCATGACCGCATCGAGATAGGAGCGTAAAATTCGACCTTTGATTTGGGTGCCGACCGTTTCAACAGGTTTTGCAACATAAATATTGACCGGAATGTTGTTGCCATTGCCACCGTTGATATATTTCAGATCGTCTGCCTGCAAAACCTGACGGTTATAACGAATTTCACGCGCATCAACCGCCGGCAGATTATGCGCATGGTCGGTGACTACCAGACCCTCGATTTCACATTGCATATCTGGAACAACCGACAACATTGCAACCGGGCCAATGTCGGCGCGCAAACGCGACAACCATTGGCGGCGCCAGCCTTTCAGCCGAACTTTGGAAAAATCGGCAATGTCTGTTTGGTGGGTGGCGCGGTTGACCAGCGAACCATAACCAAAATATGCAATATAACGGTGCTTGGTTTTTGTATCAGGCAATCCATTCTCCAAAGTATTTTGCGCAACGGGTGTTCTATTGCACAACACCGCGCGCCAATTTATACTAAAATACCGCAATGGGCGCTCAATTCAACGCTATTTTTGGGGGGAATACCATGGCAGATATAATAGAACTGGTTGATTCGACAATGAAATTTACCAACGGCCCGTTCGGCAACCGTGTCGTTGTTTATCTCGGCAACACTTCTGTCAAGTACCCTAATATTTTGTGTAAAACAGCCTCGGAGGTTCCCAAAAAAGTATTGTTGAAAGGTGGTAGCAAGGAAATGCGGGCCCATTTCCAGTTTCTCCCAGGCGATGGGTTGACCATGTCATCAGATGAAACCAGCAGACTGGTAGAGTTAATATCGCAACACATGCGTAAAGAAGGTTTTTTCAACTGCACCTATGAAATCAGAGGACTGCAACCGACATCGGACCAAAGCTCCAACAGGTCTTTTTCTGGCAGCTCTGCCAGTGCGAAGATGCAAGGAAAACAGGCCGTTAGACTGTTGGGTGCACGGGCTTTTACCCGCGGCAACGATGTCAATTTTGGCAAAGCATCACCACAACAGCAATTGCTCGGCCATCAAATTGCGCATGTGGTGCAGCAATAAAGAAGCCTTGTGATAATTACAGGTCGAATTTGATAACCACGGTTTTTATGTTGTCTTTGGATTGATCAAAGCCAAAACTCAGTTCGGCGTTGTCGAACTTGATCGACATATAATTCCGCGAAAGCGGCGATGATGGGCGGGCCGGCCTGAATTCGACACTCTCGCCATAGGCAGCATTGATGTCGGCTGCTTTTGCGCTGTTGCCATTCAAATCGCAGACCAATATCGCATTTTTGGCCCGGTCGGTTTTTGGTGCCCGCAGGTCGCAGGCGACAAACAATTCATTGTTCTCAATATTTGCCCTGTACCGAAAATGGTTTGGCAATTCGTCGTCGGTCATTTCAAATGAAGTCGACAGAATTTCAGCCAACTGCATGGGTTCATAGGCCCTTTCGCGCACTATTTTTTCTGTCACATTTCGAAGGTTTTCAAAATCAGCCATTTGGTTTCCGTTTGCTTGAACACCTGGAAGGAAAAAAATCAAATTTAACACCAGCCCAACCAGTATGTTGCCAATCCGGTTATGGATTAGGGGAATTATCATACTGATCTTCATAGAAGCCGCCATAATAATCTCGATAGGATTCACCGGTAGTGCTGGTCGTTTCGCCATCGGCAAATGTACCGCCAATCTCATCGCGTGCGGTGTCGCGATCTCCACCGTTTTGCAAATCTTCATAAGATTGCTCATAGGCGGAGTGATTGGCTGAGTTACCTGCAATTGGAATCTCCGGCCCGCCGTTTTCTATAATCTCGTTGCGAACTTCAACATTGGTCAAAGTTGCTTCACCTTCATCACGCAGGCTGCGCTGCAGATTTCCGGCAACATAATCATCCCTAGAATTTCCGGCAATCGGCACATAGGGGTCCATTGTATAATCCGCATGCCCGGTTTCATGGGCAAGCAAGGTTACCACCGCTTCATTGCTCTTGTTTTGGGTATCGATATAAATAATCTGCGCGGTACGGTCCGCTTCAGAACCACCACCTTGCCTCGATTGTATCGTCCAGCCCTGATCCGTCAAACGATTCAGCTTGTCTTTCAGGGTTGGTGACTGGTTGACAATAGCATCGACATCAGGCCCAAGGCCGGTGGTGACATCCGGATTGAAGAAGTCCTCAACCGCTTCAACCGCGTCCTCAACCATTTCGCCAGCCGCTGCTGCGGCGTCGCCAATCGCTTCTCCGAGCATATTCAACAGACTGCTGCTGCCGGATGGAGCCCCCGGCGAGGCTGAATTGCCGATCAGCACATTGAATTGACCAACTGCAATTTTGTTCGGCGGGCCGAGGGCCTCAACAACCGTATCGCCTTGACGGCAGGCGGGCAGACCGTTGATCAATACCGTCGGGCTGCCATCAACCACCACCCCCGGCCCATGGGGCGGCAAGGGAAGCGGCGTTGCGCACATGTGAATATCAGCACCGCCGGACATGCCGTTTATCATCGAGCTCATGGCGGCAAGAGCTGCCGTCTTGGCAGCCTCTTCGGCGGCCTTGGCCGCTGGAGCCGCCGGTGTGCCCGATGCTGCTGTGGTTGCTGCCTTGGCGACTTTCAGTGTTGTATCCGACGCCTTTTTTGCCGCCTGGATCGCAGCGGCGGCCCCGGCAGGAACACCACGCCAGGCGGGTTTATAACCAATGAACACGTTGAAAGAACCCGGCCCCGGCTGCAAAACAGGCGGTAATGGGTGAACTACCGGATCAAGAACTCGTGCTGCGGGGCGACCTGCCATATCGTCTATCCAATCGATTCAGACCACATTTAGGCAAAATTAGTGGCAACAATGAGGAGTGGGATAATTGCTCACAGTTCGTCGTTAATTGTGGCAATCACAGGCCCCCAACCCCTCGTTCCTGATTAAGTCAGCGCCCTGCGATGCAGCTGTCCATAAAATCCTAAGACCCGCAATTTGACGGTGATGTGCACAATGTCACTTGTCTGGCCCAATTTCTTCCCTTTACGTAATAGTAATAAACAGGTAGATTTACGCCAGGTACCCTTGATTTTAGTGGAATTGGTCTGATGGTGGATGTTGAAAATCGGGATTCGGGCATCACCAAAACGGAAGCAACAATTGCAGCGCTTGACGGGCACCGTTTGGCTTCAACCCATTATTGTGGACCCGATCCGGATGGCCCGGTTGTTATTATAAATTCCGGCACCGCCATTCCCCGGCGGTTTTATCGCCATTTTGCCGCCTATCTCTGCCAGCGCGGCGCAAGCCATGTCATTACCTATGACTACCGCGGCATTGGTGGTTCATGGCCCGGAGAGGATCGATCATTCCCCTATTTAATGAGCGACTGGGCACGGCGGGATTTTCCAGCTGTTATTGACCGGGTGCGGGAAAACCACCCGAACAACAAGCTTCACATGGTGGGCCACAGTTTTGGTGGTCAGGTCATGGGATTGAGCGATCGCATCAAACATGTCGACAGGGCGGTTACTATTGCCGCCCTGTCCGGCAACTGGCGGCAAATGGCCATTCCGGAACGCTACCGGATTTATGTGCTGTTGTTTATTGCAGCGCCACTTATGGGCCGTATCTATGGTTACATTCCCGGAAAGTTCGGCCTTGGGGAAGATATGGGTCTTGCCGCTTTTTCCGAGTGGGCCAACTGGTGCAGCAGACGGGAGTATTTTTTTAACGACCCTGCCCTGCCCGAGACCAGGCATTTTGCAGACCTGCAATGCCCGCTGATGGTGATCGGCCTTGATGATGATACCTGGGCACGGCCGGTATTGATCGATCATCTGAACAATCATTTCATCAATGCTGATATCACCCGGCAACAATTTTCACCAAAGGATGCAGGCGGTGCAATCGGTCATTTCAACTTTTTCAAACCGAAATTCGAAAACAACCTCTGGAAACCGGTTGTTGATTGGCTGCTTGAGGCCTGAGTTATTTTGACATTATTGCTCATGATTGCTCTTTTGGAATAGTATGCTAATATATTACAGCATGTGGGGCCCACCAAAACTTTTAGTTTAACTAATTCAAATTGGAGGCATCATGACACAAATCAGTATAAGCAGTTTAAAACCCGCTGATATCTTACTTTCGACTGGTAGTGGTGCGGTTTCCAATGTTATTCGCAAAGGAACCGGATCTCGCTTCAGCCACGCCGCACTGTATATCGGAAATGGCAATATTATCGAAGCCATTGGTACGGGCGTGGTCAATCAATCTCTAAAATCAGCTATGTCTGACGATACTTTGGTTGTTGTGTTTCGACACAAAACAATTTCGCCAAGTCAGGCAGCAACAGCCATTTCATATGCGCGCAAGCAGGTTGGTAAAAAATATGATGCTTCGGGCGCAGCCTCGTCAGCCAGCGGATCGCCAGTTGTCATTGCCGTTGGATTTATAATGGGGCCTATCGGAACTGTCCTTACTACAGGTCTTAGTGCAGCAGGGGCGTATAACGCCATCAATTCGGAAGGATCGTTTTATTGTTCCGAGCTCGTGGCACATGCGTTTGCCAAGGCAAACTGCCCGATTGGCCCTTCCAAAAGCAGCATTACGCCAAAGGCTGTTTCCAACTCATCGAAATTGACTTTAATCGGCAACCTGAAATAGCACCCGATTTACGAGGTGGATTAATGTTTCACCAGTTCCTTGGGCAATTCGGCTGGTACCAATGTAACGCTTTCACCGCAGCCGCAAGCAGAAGTCTGGTTGGGATTGTTGAAAACAAATCCCGAGCGCAGTTTGGTCACTTCGTAGTCGAGTTCAGTGCCAAGAAGAAACAACACCGCTTCCGGGGCCACATAAATTTTGGCACCATTGCTTTCGACCAGATCGTCTTTGGGATCCGGTTCGCTCACCAGATCCACCGTGTATTCCATTCCGGCACAGCCGCCATTCTTGACACCAACCCGGATACCTTCGGCCCCCTCGCCCGCATTGGCGACGATGTCGTGAATGCGCTCTTCGGCAACCTTAGTCAGTGTAACAACCTGAAATCCAGCCATATCAACAGCTCCTTTTAGACATACCAGCCAAGCGCCACTTGCGCCTCTTCTGAAAGACGGTCCGGGGTCCATGGCGGGTCAAACACCATATTGACCTTGACGTGGGCAATGCCTTCAACGGTGTTTACTGCATTTTCCACCCAGATCGGCATTTCACCGGCAACCGGGCAGCCAGGCGCGGTCAGGGTCATATCAATTTCGACATTGCGATCATCGTCGATATCAACCTTGTAGATCAGGCCGATTTCATAGATATCCGATGGAATTTCAGGATCATAGACGGTTTTCAGCGCGGCGATGATATCGCTGGTCAATCGCTCGATTTCATGTTGCGGAATGGCCGAACCATCGTTTTCAATTTCGACCTTGTCCGCGACATTTTCAAGCGTTTCGCTCTTTGTGGTTTCATCACTCATGCAAAAAATGTCCTTGCCTTTTCCAATGCTTCAGCCAGCACATCGACTTCTTCCCTGGTGTTGTACATACCAAAGGATGCCCTGCATGTGGAGGTTACGCCATAACAGTTCAAGAGGGTCTGAGCGCAATGGGTGCCGGCCCGCACGGCCACACCGGCCCGGTCAATCACCATTGAAACATCGTGGGCGTGAATGCCCTCAAGCTCAAACGAGATGATCGCGCCCTTGCCCGGCGCTGTACCAAATATCCGTAATGAATTGATTTTGCTCAGTTGTTCATTGGCATAGGTCAACAGGGATGCCTCATGTGCGGCAATATTATCGCGGCCAATCCCATCCATATAGTCCACCGCAGCACCAAGCCCGATGGCTTGCACAATCGGCGGGGTGCCCGCTTCAAAGCGGTGCGGCGGGTCGGCATAGGTGACCGCATCTTCGCTGACTTCAACAATCATTTCGCCGCCGCCCATAAAGGGTTGCATTTTTTCAAGCGCTTCTTTTTTGCCGTATAAAACGCCAATGCCGGAAGGCCCATAAACCTTGTGGCCGGTGAAAACGTAATAGTCACAATCAAGGTCCTGCACATCGACATTCATGTGCACGGCTCCTTGCGAACCGTCGACCAGCACCGGAATGCCGCGTTCATGGGCTATTCGGCATACTTCCTTGATTGGCACCACCGTTCCCAGCACATTGGACATATGGGTGATGGCAACCATCTTGGTTTTATCGTTCAGTGCATCGGCGAAGCGTTGCAGATCAAAGGACCCATCCTCGTCCACATGTACCCATTTGATTTGAGCACCCTGCCGCTCGCGCAGGAAATGCCAAGGCACGATGTTGGAGTGATGTTCCATGATCGAGAGCACAATTTCATCACCCTCACCAATATTTGGACCGCCATAACCGTAAGCCACCAGATTGATTGCCTCGGTCGCGGATTTTGTAAAAACTATTTGCTCCCCGGAAGGGGCATTCAAAAATCGCCGCACACTTTCGCGCGCGCCCTCATAGGCATCGGTCGAAGCGTTGGACAGAAAATGCAAGCCGCGATGCACATTGGCATAATCCTCGCTATAGGCTTTGGTGATCGCATCCAGTACAGCTACCGGTTTTTGCGCAGATGCGCCGTTGTCGAGATAGACCAGCGGTTTGCCATAGACTTCGCGTGCCAGAATCGGAAAATCCTTGCGAATTCTTTCAACATCGTAGCTGCTGTTGGCCAAAGTCTGATCCATCATGTTCATATCGTTACAATCGCCTATTGTCGTGCATCGAGCCAGGCATCAATCCGGCAAACCAGCGCTTCGGCAAAGTTTTCGTCTTCCATATCATCAAGAATTTCTTCCAGAAACGCCTTGATCAACAAATTGCGCGCCTCAACTTCAGGGATGCCACGGGCTTGCAGATAAAACAGATGGCTGGCTTCCAGATCGGCAATTGTTGCCCCATGTGCACAAAGCACATCGTCGGCAAATATTTCCAATTCCGGTTTGGCTGAAAAACCGCAATCATCCGACAATAACAACGTGTTGCAGGCCATGGCCGCATCGGTTTTCTGGGCAATCTGGGCAACCTTGATCTGGCCCTGGAATACACCCTGGCCGTTTTCAGTCGCCACATTGCGGAAAATCTGTGACGATGTGGTGTTGGGAACATTGTGCTGCAATACGGTGGTGACATCGATATGGCTATCATTGCCAACAAGATTTACACCGCGGACTTTCAAATCAGAACCTTCGCCCGCAACCACCACATTGATTTCGCGGCGCACAAGTTTACCGCCGGCATTGATCAGATAAATTTCAAGTTCGGAATTTTCGCCAAGCGTGACATTCAGCTGCCCGAGATGGGTGGCCGATGCGCCCTCTTCCTGCACGATGACCCAACGCGCCCTGGCGCCAACACCAAGCCACAGATTGGTCACCGAATTGGAAATATAGGAAACATCGGATGGTCCCAGATGTCGTTCTGAAAAAGCACAGGATGCACCGTCACAAACCACAATGTTGTTGCGCGCGGTCGCCATGGCGCTTTTGTTGCCGGTGAACACATTGGCAATACCAATGGTTTGCTCAACGCTTTCGCCCTCATCAACAATCATCGACAGGCCGTCAGTGGCAAAAGCCGTGTTCAGCACATTGACCGGATTGTCCGCATCGAGAGAGCCATCGATAAAAGCGCTTTCGCCTTCACAAAGGGCGGAAACGATCACTGCCTCCGGCACATCTTTAGCCAGTTCCGGATAATAGTGGCCATTGACAATAGGCAGACGAATAATGTCTGAAAACCAGTTGTACTTTGCAAGCGCCGCTTCTGCCACTTCAGGTTCCGGACGGGAAACCGGGGCATAAACCTCGCGCATGTGCGTGCGCAAATCGGTGTAGTGCCAGGCCTCGACGCGTCTGGTTGGCAGGCCAAATTTTTCCAGTGCCGCCATCGCGTCCAGCCGCGCGGCCATGACATTGTCATCACCGGCAAAGGACTGTTTGTGCTGATCAAACAGGTCGATCAAGGCAATTTCTGCATCCGATTTGTTGCGCGGAATATGCATATTCATCTTTTTACCCTAACGGTTTTTCGGCCCTATGCGGCGGCGTCAATGATGTCGGCATAGCCTTTTTCTTCAAGTTCAAGTGCCAGCGATTTGTCGCCGGATTTGATGATCCGGCCCTTGGACAGCACATGCACACTGTCTGGAATAATGTGATCAAGCAGCCGCTGGTAATGGGTAATCACCACCACCGCGCGGTCTGGAGAACGCAGTGCATTCACCCCTTCGGAAACAATTTTCAGCGCATCAATATCAAGGCCTGAATCGGTCTCGTCAAGAATGCAGAGTTTTGGTTCCAGCAGCGCCATTTGCAAAATTTCTGCGCGTTTTTTCTCGCCGCCCGAAAAACCGACATTCAAGGGCCGCTTGAGCATATCCATATTGATCTGCAACTTGGCTGCCTTTTCACGTACCAAACGAATGAAGTCAGGGGTGGTCAATTCCTCCTCACCGCGTGATTTGCGCTGCGAATTAATTGCTGTGCGCAGAAAATTCATCGTTGGCACGCCGGGAATTTCCAGCGGATACTGGAATGCCAGGAAAAGACCGGCGGCAGCGCGCTCGTGGGTTTCCATCTCAAGCAGGTTTTGACCATTATAGGTGATCGACCCTTCCGTAATTTCATAATCC
>JALTNS010000441.1 GCA_027000565.1 Rhizobiaceae bacterium
ATCCCACGGCTTGCGAGCCGTCGCGGAGTAGTTTACTCCGTCCTTGCTCGTGAACACACTCAGACCGGCCGCGTCAGCACCTGAGAAATCGAACTGCATCTCGTCGTATATCGACAGATCCCAGGTCTGCTCACTGCCGCCCGCAGCGATCGTCATAGTGTCGTAGTCCTGTACCGTGGCCATATCCACCTCATCTGTACCAGTTACATAAACCTTCCCTGCCCCATTTGTGATTTCCTGCGCTTCCGGTTTATTTGTCGTCGGATTCCACAGCTTCAAAAGCTGGTTCCAAACTGCGCCTTTTCCTACTGCCATGATTCACCTCGCGTTCTGAATTTACTTAAATGCTTCATTTAATCCTGCTTCCTATAAACCAGTTTCGCCCTGCCGCAGTATGTAATGTTTTACTTGCTGAACTTGAATGCTCAAGATAAATATACACAATATCGCCCTGTGAAAGTGTCAGCTCTGCGGATACTGACGCGCCAACACTAACCGCAGTTCCGCCATTTCTGTTTCGCTCACCCTTCAAAACTGCAACAGGCCCAGCCCCATAATCAACATATATATGCAATTCAACATACGCATTTGCATCTACACCAGACAATAGAACCGCTGCGCTAAATGAGTATTTCCCGTCTACGGGAATAGTAAACCCGTTAGATGCGAAACTTCCATTTGTATCACTATCTTCTGTTGGCCATGTAACTACAGATGCCGCTGGAGTTTGTGACGATCCTGCTGTGTTTGATACTCTGAATGATATATCTGTACTATCATCAAGTATCTGCAAATTCGACCCATCACAGACAACTTCAATGACATCATTTACAACATTTAGCCTGCGTGTTGCTTCTCCGCCAATTGTTTCTGTTCCGTTTGGATCAAGTGTTACAGGGTTGGTTGCGTTAATCATCAAGAACCGTGCCCGCCAGCCAGAACCAAGCGTAGCGGAAGCATCAAATGCAATTGTAAATGCAGTAGTGCCGTCAACCAAAAATGTCTTCCCTGAATCCGATGCACCTAGCGTTGTAGCGGACGATAACGTGGACACTACATCATTATCTACATACGCCTTTATCGCCGATGATGTAACCAACTTCGACGCACTGCCTGCAAGAGTTGTCTCAATGGCAGTGCCACTAACCCCTGTGGAAATATCAACAGTCTGAGAAGATAGCGGAACAAGCGACAGTTTTCCTGCCGATGTAATCTCAAAATAACTTGCATTAGCAAGGTTTTTAATCAAAACCCGTCCGGATTCATATACCCTGACAAACGAACGCTGTGCACCAGCAGATGTATAAATCCCAATATCGTAATAACTGTTATCAGGCGTTGTCGTATCTTCAACATACGTCTGGATAACCCTGTTATTACCACTTGAATCTTTCAGCAGTTTTTTTATTACCGCTGTTGCCGCAGTATCCTTTACCGTTTCAATTGGATTTGATTTCACAATTGATTGATCTGCGCTAAATGAATTATCGGTATCTGTCTTGGCTGGATTTGCCACAACCGAATCACGCGATATATACCCGTTGGCCGATGCGTTGACGATGAATGTCTTTGCTTCATTCGCGGCAAGTGTCGTTGACCCACCAACAGACCCATCAAGCGTATTCGTCCCAGTCGCAAGATCGATCGTTACCGTATTCGATCCGCTATTCTGAACCGTGACAAAATATCCCTTACCAGCCGTTGCCGCCGTCATCAGGCTGATTGTGGTCGTTCCTGTGACTTCAAGAACCTGGTTATAATGCGATGCCGCAGTAGTTGTATCAACCGATACCGCGACAGGGCCAACGTCAAAATGATCGACCAATGCGGAATTGATCTGTTCTGCAAGCGTTTTGACAGGATCAGCGAGTTTCTGCTTGTGCTTCGCCCACTCAAGTTTGTTGGATGTGGTTGTTGAACCATCGTCGGCTTGCGGGCTGGCATTATATCCAGTGATTGTTTTGCTGGTAAATTTACTGCCCATCTTTTGATTCCTTTGTCGCTTCGTCAACAAGCATATTTATCTGAGTCGTCAATCTTGACAATGCTGCTGCGCCTTTACGAGTTTTCGGAACACGCAACCCAGTCGTAAGCCATTGCAATCCCTTGTCTGTATTCAAAAATCTTGATAACACGTTAATTTTTACCAATCTACCGAGGTTCTGCATCGGACGTAAAGCAAGATTTGCCGCAACAAGCCCGCCAGATTGTGCCTGTTTTTGTGTAATAAATTGCGTTACACGACCAAACTGCCGCAACCTGTTTGCAAGATCGCGCCCAAACATTGCATTAAGTGTGTCATCGCCGTAACTATCGAGAACATTTAATAGTTTCTTCCCATCAAAAACATCAACAAGCGGATCATCTGTCCGTTTTATGACGTTTTTCAATATGTCCTCCATCGCAACGCGCTTTACCTTCTCCTTGGTTTCCTGTGGAAGTACAGCCATTAAACGACGTAGATTCGCAGAATGCCCTTTCTGAAATGCTGCCGATACGATTTGCTCTGGATCAACTGATCCAGCATATTTTGGATCACGAACAATCCTCTGAATAAATGCGTTTTGGAACTTCTTTATTTCCTTTCCATAACGCCTACCAACTGCCTTTAATACATCGGCGGCTTCACCAGTAACGGTTCCAGCCTTTACAGCATCACTAAATGATTCGTTAGCGGCATGGCCGAGGTCACGAGCAATCTTTGAACTTACACCAGGAACAATAGTATTGTCCTGAACTGCATCAAATAACCTTGATCGTATTGCTTGCATCTGTGATGACGTAATGTTTTCTGGAAGATCAAGGATATCACTCAATTGTGCTGTTGTTTCAGGCGAAGTGAGTGCAACTTTGCCAGATTGAGTCTTCGGGAGTTCATCCATGTATTCCTTGGCAACACGTTTTAATCCGGCTGTTGGTATAACCGGATTACTTCCCATTAATTCATCAACCTGCGAATACGCTTGTTTTGCCCAATTTGAAAGTGCAGAACGTGCCTGCTTAATGTTTCCTTGAATTGTCTCTCCAAGAGATACACGCGAAGTAACACCGGGGCCAGCTTCTCTTTGAAGCACTTTAATTGCTTCATTCAACGCTTTTGAATTTGCTACCGCATTAGGATCACCAAAAATGCGCTCTGCCAATGCTTGAGCGCGTCCCAGCAGTGGTGCTTTTGTGATCTGCGAAACGCTTGGTTTCAATCCAAATGACCGTGCTTCTTCAGTTAATTGCTGAATTTCAGGTGTAACACGTTTTGCCTCTGGTGCAAGAATCTTGCGGCCAATAGGACGTAAAATCGTCCTGAAAACACCTTCACCGGCAGCGGCAAGCGCGCCTTCCTTTCCAGCATCAGATAATACTTCTGGAAATGATTGTAAATTTTCACCTGCAATCTGTTCTCCAGTTTCACCAGCGAGCTTGCCAGCAACCGCACCAGCGCCAGTCGCCAATGTCGCAGGGATAATGCCAAGTCCACCTGTTGCGGCGCCTGCCACTACTGCTCCAGCGATTGCCGGAGCATCACCTGAAATATCAGCAATATCACCTAACGAAAGACCACGCTCATCTATTGCGCGTGGTTGTATTGCATTATCAATACCAAGACGCCTCAAACCTTCCGGCTCAATAACTAATGAACCAAATTGATCGCGGCGGTAATTTCCTTTACCGACTACGCTATCAAGAATGTTTCTGACTTCATCCTCTGTATCAGCCCTTGAAAGCGCTGCACGAAAACCAAAATTAGGAACACCACTTGAATAGTCAATTCCAGGTTCTCTTTGGCTTACAAAATCCAGCAATGACTGAATTTCATCTCCCGCAAGTTGCTGATAGTCCTTTACCTTTCCGCTTATCGTTGACGTGACAACACCTTTACGCACACCACCAAAAACTTCCTCTGGTGTACGTTTCTTGTTACCAAAAACTTCCTCTGGTGTTGCCATTACTGATTTCCCATCAAAATATTGATTGCTCGCTGTTTTTCTTCATCGTTCCAATTATTTATTCTTGCTTGTTCATTAACTTTATCAATAATGTCTTTTGGAACTTCCTGCTGGTTCTGACCAAGAATATCCCGTGCCGATTGCAATTGCCTGTCAATTTCCTGAATTAACTGAACAAACCCTTCTGCTGTGCTTTTTGGATCGTCAAGCAACCCAGTACCAGATACAAGGTTTTCAAGCCGTTTTCTGTCTTCATCACTAAACTTCCCTTTGTCGATGAGGACTCGCATGTTACTTCTAAGCAATTCAAGCCTGCGCTCAAATTCTTTCGCCTTTGTGTCTGCATCAATACCAACCTGACCAGCTACACCGGATATAACACGGTTGGCAAGCCCTCTTGCGCCAGTAACATCAGGATTTTCTGTAACAAACTTTGCCAGTTCCTCAGCTTGTTTTCTGGCATTACTGAAATCACGGATTATTGCTTCTGCATCCTGACGGGATTTCCTTGATGGCCCACCACCAATATCCAATGGCTTAACAACTGCTCCACCAGAATCATAAGTTCCCTGATTGACAATGCTTGCAATTTCATCAGGAAGTTTAGGTTTAATCGTAATCTGGTACTGCTCACCAGTATTAGGATCAGTTCTAAACTGTACCTGTTCCTGTGTTAGATTTGATACCGCAAACGCCTTCTGCATTTTTTCAACAGGAGATAATGGCAAGCCTTGTTTTTCCTTTTGAGCGATACGCATCAGAATTGCTTGCGATTTACCAACTATCCCTGATCCAAACGGCGACTCACTACCAGATACAGGTGTTTTGATTGGCGTAATATTTCCATTCGGATTCCGGACGACAAATAATCCTTTTGGCGCATTCGGATTAATGTCTGTTGCGGGAATTATCTCGCCACTCTGATTTATGAAAGGCGGCGCAAACACACCATCTGCGCCTGTTGGCTGGCTCTGAACCTGATCAATTTGCACCCCTTGTACCTGCTGATTACTCGGCGTAACCTGAGCATCTGTGAACAGTTCAGGCGTCGCCATTGGCGTTCCTACATCAGGACTTGATATAAGCTGCTGCTTGGCCTGTTCAACCTGTTGTAGAATCTGTGCTTTCTGCTGGATTAACTGTTGCCGTGTGGCTTCATCAGCCGTTTTCGTCAGTGCATCGTCAATGGCCTTGATCTGATTCGCCGCCATGGTTAGGTTCGTTTTGAACGCAAGATTCCGCTGTTCACGCGCAATATCCTGCTGACGATTCTGCTGTGCAATCGCCAATTGCTCTTTCTGCAATCGTTCAGCACGGTTCAATTGGTCAATACGGGGACTGAAAACCCCTGCGGCTGCCCGAAGTCCACGACCTAAATCAGTAAGCGCCATCTGTCTTCTCCATCAGGCAATCAAATACTTGAGGGTTTCAGGCTTTGCAAATCCCCAATCACGGAAATAACCACCTTTTGCCCACTGCTCGAATGTTGGTGCCCTGCCAATCGCCTCATTACTTACCCCAAGAGAAACCCACTGCTCGTATTCCTTTTCATTAGCTTTTTTTACCATATCATTAAATTCATTGATAGCCTTGTCGATTCCGGTTTCCGCCAGTCGTTCGGGCGGGAGAATATTTCTGACGGTTTTCAACCGGTCGGCCATCAAAGCCAGTGACGGGTTCCTCATCTTATGGGCATTACCCAATTTCTGACCATTCAGAGAAGCCCTGACAGCGGCAAGTTCAGTAGGGTTAAGAACCGATGCAATACGGCTATCCATTTCAACTACAGGCTTTACAATGCCTGCCAGAAGCTGATTTCCTTTCCCGCCGAGATCACGGGTTCCTTGCGCGCTAAACCCGATATTTCCAAGCGGAGTCTGGATGAACTGTCCTTTCTTGAAACCCTGATTTCCTGTGGATGTCATCACATCAAAATCCGGTCGTTTCTTGCCACCAATCCCTGTAAGACTGCCGAAAATATTGCCAATCATTCCACCCGCAATCGCACCAGCACCACCCGCTATCGGGCCAAAAATCCCACCAATTGTTCCGCCAACCTTCGCCCCTGTATTACCTGCTTCGGACGGGAATTTGTCACCAATGAACTGACCTGTGGCAAAACCGCCTACAGCACCCAATGCACCGGATACTGGTCCACCTACCTTCGTAGGATCAATGAAATTCCCGACCGATGATCCTATTCCTGTTGGCTGAGTCGCCGGTGCGCCTTGAACAGCCGATGGTGCGGACACCTGACCAGCAGATCCAGCAATCTTGTTAGGCCCACCAATGAACGGATTTGACCAAGGATTGCTCAGTCCACCTGTAAACGGAAGTTCGCCGGCAAGGTTCGTGAATGTACCTGCTCCCACCGCACTTGAGATACCGTTTCCAATCGCACCGATACCCTTCTGTATCAGGCTTCCAGCGGCACTTGTCAGTGGATCGGCTCCTGCCGGTACACCTTGGCCTGCCTGCCCAACCTGACCACCTGCCGCAACGTCGCCAGGTTGCAAAATCTGACCTACCGCATCCAGACCACGCCCGATAAGCTCGGTCTTCAACTGTGCCTGACCCGTCAACAAATTGATCTGTTCCTGACTTAGGCCAAGGGCGGAAAGCTCCTGATTGAACCTCTGATTCAGGAGGTTATTTTGCGCGTTCAATGATTCCTGCGTGGCAATTGCTCGCTGATCCGCAATTGTCGGGTTTACCTGAGACTCGAATTTCGCCAGTTCATTTGTCAGCAATGAGCCTGAAATTCCACGCCGTGATAGTCCCTGCTCGATTCTGGCACGGGTTTGTGCCGCCTGACGCTCAAATGGTCTTACACGGGCCTGTATGAACGCTCCCTGATTGCCTCGAAGTTGACCAAGTATCTGATCCTGTCCCTGACGAATAGTCGGATCAATCGTCGCTGATCCATCCCTCACCGTTGAAAATGGCGTGGCAAACCGAGAAGGAATCCGATCCAGAATCTTGTTGGACTGGTCATAAGCTATACCAATAGGCGCAAGACCAAGGGCGAGTCGCTGTGCCGGACTGTTACCGGACAAGCCAAATCCAATCCCTGCCCCACCAAGCGCGCCTATGCCTAATTTGTTACCAAGATAGGCACCAGCGAGCGTTGGTATCGCGTTCGTCGCCAAATCACCAAAGCCAAACCGTTTATTGACTGCCATCACGTTTTCCTTTCACATAAAACAGGTATTCATGGCCAGTCGGAAGCCCATACGGAATTTTCCCAACCGGGAAAAGTACACCATATTTCTTCAATTTCCGCATAAGAATCGCCATTTTGTCATCCGACCTCACAAGACATACGCCAACATCACGGCTTGTCTGAAACCATCGGAAAACCGCGACCGATGATCGTAGAATGTTTCTCGGACTTGCCCATTTGAAATATTCCAGTGTCGGTTCAACCTTCCATCCATCCGAAGTCAGCCCAAGAAAGGCAACCGGCCCCCACCCATCAGGATAAGCCGGACTCCGATCCTCAACCATCATCACGCCATGAAACCGTGCAAGCACATCACGAATGCCCTGATTGAAAACCTCGGCGCTCAATGGTTCTTCAGCCGTTGCATTGTGTTGCGCCCAAAGAATCCCCAAATCCTCATCCGTCATTTCACGGACATGAGGACGGTTTTCACGGAAAAGCCGCTTTCGCCGTTTGATCGCTTCGCGCCGCTGTGCGTTACTCATAAATCCACCGAATCGACCTGATAATCATTGGATGTTGAAGCATAGAATGTCAATCTCGCGCTCAACCCCTGACCAACAGGCGTAAACCGTTGAGTTGCAATCACATCCTGACCGACCATGGCCTGATTATAGTAAAAATCCCCGTTATAGACCGGATCGCCTGAAACATACGACCCACCATCATAATACGCGCCTGTCTCCGATGGGCCTTTCAGTCGAACAGTGGATGAATGCTCACCATAGGATTCAGACCAATCGAATGTGATGGAAAAATCGAACTCAAGCAATCTGCGATAGGTAATCGTCCCAACCATCAGCTTCTTTCGCGGGATTTCAACCAGTTTTGTCTGTCGCTTGACGACAATATCCGTGCCGTTATCACCAGCCGATATACCATTGAGATCATAAATGTTTCCGGCAGAATCACCGAAATAAACGGAATAATCGGTAGTCCCTGGGATTCGCATATAGACCGCATGATTGGTATTGAACCCATGACTGGCGTCCGAAACATAAACCGACCACGGCGATAGTTGCCCACCCTGACCACTGACACCAATCATATCCTTGAAGTAGACAAGAACCTTTGACCCTGTGAAAAACAGAACCTTCTGATTGGTCTGATCGTAGACAGCGAGCGCGCCTGTGAGATTTTTTACCGTATTTCTGATAAACCGCGAAGCATCATCCGCCCGAACATCTCCTGATGTTTGAGTCGTCGAGAGAAGGTCGATATTCCCACCTTTTCTGACATACATCACATCGTTTCCGATATTGACGATAGACTCGTCACCAATCGAATTCGATGCCGAAAAATAGGGGATGAAATTGAATGTCGTTGCGTCTGAACCTGTTAATTTATACAGCCGCCCATCTTCCGTTGAAACGATCAATTCCTTGTTGAACAGAACCGCACCATTGATCTTTCTCAGATCCGGCGTCGTCAGGAAGAATGGATCATTTTCCGTCACCGTACTTGTCGGATCTTGCGCTGTACCCCTCGCGGAATTGTCGAAATTGGTCGGCGTTTCAAACTGCGATGCAAGAATGACATGCGGGAGGTCTGTGGCATCAGTCTTTACATTGAACAGCCAGATACGTCCAAGATGCTCAATACCATACTTGGCATATAGATTGGTTACACCCGTTATATTGTGTGTGTGAGTGGAAAGTGTCGTCCCGTCCCAGTTCGCAACCGGCTGAACCTTGTTGATATCCGTAATAACGATATAATCATCAAGCAGCCATGGCACGGCTCGTGGCAGTGCTGTCGATGCAAAAAAATCCGTTCCTTGTTCCGTGAATGTCGATGCACCGTCCCACAGGTAACATTTCTGTCCTGCGACAACGAGCGTGGTTTCCGTGTTGTCTGTTTTGACAAGCTGGAGTATTCCACGGATATCACCCGCATTAGGTGCCGTACCTTTCAAATCCGTTGGAGGACGGGGTTTTAACGAACTTCTGCCCTGTCCAAGTTCAAAATTCTGACCCGTGACACATTCTTCCGGCTGAACGAAACCATCATCACTTTCGTTGAGTCCACCGGCAAAAATGAATTTCATCGGTAACTGTTTCCGTATCGTCTCGAAGGATAGGTGAAGTTCATCAGACTGGTCAGTTTCGACTTGGCACGAGCATAGACCGGATCAGTCTGCAATCCATCCAGCGGTTGTTCGGCACGAAGCAGCATGAAATGGCGTGTCGCCATGTCAATAAAACTCTGCGCTTCACTCTCCGTATGAAACGGTAGCGTATCAGTTTCGTTCGTGACCGATACATCAGCCTCATAGTCGAAGGTATAGGTTTTTACCGAATCCGGAACCAGTACAAGGCCGATTTTCTTTGTGGTCGTTTCTTCCTTGTACCACGCCCACGGCTCACCCGTATCCTTCTTGTACCGTGGATATTCATGCCGCAGACTATCGAGTTTCACCTCATAAATCTGACGATCATTACTCGAATCCATCAAAAACGGATTTTGTCCATAGAATCGAATGAAATCACTCGGCACATCATACGTCCGCTGATCCGCAACCGTGTTGATCGTCCCTTCCTTCTTCTCATACGGGATCAGGGTATCCGCAATCAGATCGTTCAATTCTGACTGAATCGCAATCTGCGCCAGGTTTACCGCACCCGTATATTGAAGGTTGTTGAAATCCACGATCTTGTCATCATCGCCCTTAATAAGGGATGCCGCAGACAGGATACGATTCACGCCGCCGAGGAAGTCCATGCCTTACTCCTTGAACACCGTCTCGCTTGTGGCAATCGGATTGCCTTCCGCTGGTGTTTCGGTCTTCTCAACAACTTTCTTCGGTCGTCCGCGCTTTTTCTTCGGTGCGTCCTGAGCAGGCTCACGGGGAAGTGGAGGACGTGAGACAATCGGCTTTGAAATCTTCACCTTCCGGCCAAAGATTCTCGACAATCCTGCCGCCATCGCGCCAGCGACCTTCGGAGGGTTCGCATGGGATCGAATCGCTACCTTGTACACGTTCGTCACCGTGAAAACATACTCGTCCTGCACATCAGGAAAATCAATTTTCAGGGTGATTTTCAGATCATCAGTCATATTCATGCCC
>JALTNS010000442.1 GCA_027000565.1 Rhizobiaceae bacterium
ATTGATCAATTCAAAATAGCGCGGGTAAAATACAATCCGGGCCGGATCGCAGTGTTGAAACATAATTTTCTGCATCGAAATATATGCGGGCATAATGTTCTTTCGGTTTATTGATCAAAGCGCGGTCCGTACCTACCAGAATTCAGGAAACATGACCACATCCAGAATGCGCCTTAAATATGGAACACCGGAAGTACCGCCGGTGCCGCGTTTGGAACCGATAATGCGTTCAACCGTGGTCACATGATTAAATCGCCAGCGGCGAAAATAGTCCTCGATATCGACAAGTTTCTCGGCCAACTCATAAAGGTCCCAATATTGTTGTGGATCTTGATAGATCTGTTGCCAAACGGCCAGCACCGCCTCGTGGGATTGATGGGATAAGGCCGAGGTTCTCAGCATCACCTCATCGGGCATTTCAAACCCACGCCGAACCAGCAATGCAAGGGCAGTATCATAGAGGCTCGGTTGCGCAAGTTCTGCCGTAAGCGCCGCAGTGATTTCGGGCGAATGGGCGTGCGGTTTCAACAAAGCCTCATTACGGTTTCCGATAGCAAATTCAATCAACCGATATTGCCAGGATTGAAAGCCCGATGACTTGCCAAGGCTGTTGCGAAAAATCGTATATTCGCTCGGTGTCATGGTGCGTAATACGTCCCATGCTGAATTTAATTGCTCAAAAATCTGCGACAACCGCGCCAGCATTTTAAAAGATTGCCGTAGCCGGTCGCTGGCAATTGCTTCACGCGCTGCCACCAGTTCGTGGATTGCCAGTTTCATCCAAAGTTCCGATGTCTGGTGCTGAACAATGAACAGCATTTCATCATGCGCTTGGGATTGCGGTTTTTGCGCATCCAGAATTGTTGAAAGATGCAGATAGTCCGAATAGGACATTTTATCGGCAAAAGCTGTTTCCGCATCCTTGTCGTCATTGCTGGTTTCAAAAGTCGCCATATTCTCAGCCTTTACCCAATTTGAATCGCTGTATCTTGCCGGTCTGGGTTTTTGGCAGGGCATCAATAAAAACAATTGAGCGCGGATATTTATAGGGCGCAATGGTCGCCTTCACATGGTCCTGCAGTCGCCTGATGCACGCCTGATCACTGGCAACACCACTGTTTAGAACAATATGGGCTTCAACGATTTGTCCGCGGGCTTCATCTTGCCTGCCGATCACTCCGCATTCGGCAACATCGGGGTGGGAAAGCAGAGCCGCCTCAACTTCTGGCCCGGCAATATTGTAGCCGGACGAAATGATCATATCATCGCTGCGGGCGGCAAAATGGAAAATGCCATCTTCGTCCTGAGTGAACGAATCACCGCTCAGATTCCAGCCATCGCGGACATAGGTTAACTGCCGATCATCATCGAGATATCGACAGCCGGTCGGGCCTTTGATTGCCAGCTTGCCAATCTCACCCCTTGCAACCTCGTTCATGTTATCATCGACCACTTTGGCTTGATAACCGCTAACCGGTGTGCCAGTGGCTGAAGAAATAGCGCTGCCAAGCCGGTTGGAAATGAAAATATGCAACAGTTCAGTTGCGCCAATGCCATCCAACATCGGCTTGCCGGTCTTTTCTTTCCATTCGTCAAACACCGGGGCGGGCAGGGTTTCTCCGGCAGAAACTGCAATGCGCAACGAAGAAAGATCAGCGCCCTCGTCCATCGCGGCCAACATGGCACGATATGCTGTTGGTGCGGTAAAGCAGATGGTCGCCTTATAGGTTTCGATGATTTCGATCATATTGGGCGGGGTTGCCGCTTCCAGCAAAGTGGCGGCGGCACCAAAACGCAAGGGAAAAACTGCCAAACCGCCAAGGCCAAAAGTAAAAGCCAATGGCGGTGATCCAACAAACACATCATCCGGTTTGACGCCCAGAACCTCGCGCGCATAACCGTCGGCGATGATCAGCAAATCGCGATGAAAATGCATGGTTGCTTTGGGCTCTCCGGTGGTGCCGGAGGTAAAACCCAAAAGCGCCACATCATCGCGCCCGGTCTCGACCGCGGCAAAACGTACATCCTTGTTGAGCGCAATACGATCCAGTTCTGCGTCATGGTTGGCGGTGCCATCAAAGCCGATCACATTTTCAAGAAATTGGCTTTCCTTGGCACAAATCACCAGTTCATCCATGATCCTTGTATCGCACAGCGCCAGCTTTATCTCAGCTTTATCGACAATTTTTCCGAGTTCTCCGGCCCGCAGCATCGGCATGGTATTGACCACCACAGCACCGGCTTTGGTAGCAGCCAGCCAACAAGCAACCATCGCCGGATTGTTGGCCGAACGGATCAGTACCCGATTGCCGGGTTTAACGCCGTAATCCTCGACGAGCGCATGGGCCAGACGGTTGGTCCAGTCGGTCAATTCCTTATAGGTGCGCCGTCTGCCATTGCCGATCAGAGCGGTATGATCACCAAATCCGCGCGAAACCATTTCATCGGTCAACTCACTGCCTGCATTGATCAGGTCGGGATAATCAAAACCATCAAGCAGAAATTCCGGCCATTGCTCAAAGGGCGGAAGATTGTCGCGAGAAAACGTGTCCACATGGCCGCTTGGCCCCAATTCATGGTTCATAAGGCATCCTCCGCCAATACCTGCCGGGCAATGATGATGCGCTGCACGTCCGAGGCGCCTTCGTAAATTCGCAAGGCTCTGATTTCACGGTAAAGGCTTTCAATAATATGGCCTTTTTTTACCCCGTCACCGCCATGAATCTGCACCGCTTGGTCAATCACCTCTTGCGCCTTGTCGGTGGCATAAAGTTTGGCCATTGCCGCTTCGCGGGTAATACGGGAAACGCCCTGGTCTTTTGTCCACGCGGCACGGTAAATCAGCAGGCAAGCCGCATCAATATCGACCGCCATATCGGCAATATGACCCTGTACCATCTGCAATTCTGCCATTGCAGCACCAAAAAGCTCGCGTTGTTTCGCTCTCGAAACCGTTTCATCCAACGCCCGACGGGCAAAGCCAAGGGCTGCTGCACCGACACTGGAACGGAAAATATCCAGAACCGACATGGCGATTTTGAAGCCTTCACCGGGCCGGCCAATCATTGCGCTTTTTGGCAAGCGGCAATTGTTCAGCTCTAACCTTGCCAGCGGATGCGGGGCAATCGCCTCCAACCGCTCGGCAACTTTTAGACCCGGTGTATCGGCAGGCATAATAAATGCAGAAATGCCGCGCGCGCCTTCCGCTTCGCCGGTTTTGGCAAAAATGCAATAAAAATCAGCAATGCCGCCATTAGATATCCAGGTTTTTTCACCATTAATGATATAGTTATCGCCATCGACAATTGCCGATGTTTCCATTTTGGCAACATCAGAGCCGGATTTGGGCTCCGTTAGCGCAAATGCAGAAATGGCTTTTCCAGCCCGGGTTTTTGTAAGCCATTGGCGTTGTTCCGGTGTGCCAAAAAGCGAAATTGTACCGGTGCCAAGCCCCTGCATGGCAAAAGCAAAATCTGCCAATCCGTCGTGGCGGGCAAGGGTTTCGCGGATCAGGCAAATGCTGCGCACGTCAAGTGAGCTCGCATCATCTTCCGGATCAATCGCGCTGTATTCAAGCCAGCCGCCTTTTCCGAGCATTGCCACAAGCGAGCGACAGGCATCGTCGACATTTTTGTGATCAACCGGCAGGGATTTTGAGCACCAGTTTTCCAGTTCACCAGATAATATGCGGTGTTTTTCTTCAAAAAACGGCCAGTTGAGAAAGCTCTTGTCCGCCATCAATCACCCTTGAATTCGGGTTTTTGTTTGGCGACAAAAGCAAGATAGGCGCGTTCAAAATCCCTGGTCTGCATGCAAATTGCCTGGGCCTGGGCTTCTGCTTCTATGGCTTGCTCCAGCCCCATCGACCATTCAGCATTGAGCTGCGTTTTGGTAATGCCATGGGCAAAAGTAGGGCCTGATGCCAGCTTTTGAGCGAACTCAATTGCCTCGGATTCCAGTGAGTCAGCATCGACAATCCGGTTATAAAATCCCCACATATGCCCTTCATCAGCACCCATTGAGCGGCCTGAATAAAGCAGTTCGGCAGCCCTTCCCTGGCCAATAATGCGCGGCAACATCGCGCAAGCCCCCATATCACAACCGGCAAGACCAACGCGGGTAAACAGGAATGCGGTTTTGGCTGATGATGTGGCAAAACGAATGTCAGAGGCCATGGCAATGATCGCACCGGCACCAACACAGATGCCGTCAATTGCTGCAATAATCGGCTTGCCGCAATTAATCATTGCCTTGACCAGATCGCCGGTCATACGGGTGAAGGCAAGGAGTTCCTTCATCTCCATATTGACCAGCGGCCCGATGATTTCATGCACGTCACCACCAGAGCAAAAATTGCCGCCATTGGATGAAAAAACCACCGCATTGATATCATCAGCATAAACAAGGTCGCGAAAGGTATCGCGCAACTCGGCATAACTTTCAAAGGTCAGCGGGTTTTTCCGTTCAGGACGCGAAAGCTGGATAATTGCAACCGAACCCGCCATCCGCCAGTTAAAATGTTTAGGTGAGTGAGTGGCCATCAAGGTCATTGATCGCGGCCCCCTGAATAAATTTCTTCAAGCATCAATCCGAGATTTTCTGCTTCTTCGGGCGTGAAGTTTTCAAGCAATTCATCAACCCAGCGTTCATGGATTTCCGCCATTTCCTCAAAGCCCGTCAAGCCTGATTTGGTCAACCGGACAATCGATGTACGCCTATCACCGTCGCGCTGGGCCCGCACCACCAGACCATCGGCTACCAGCCGATCGATTATTCCAGTGACATTGCCGTTCGAGACCATCAAAAATCGCGACAGTTCCGACATCATCATGCCTTCGGGCTGGCGATAAAGAGCCGCCAGCACATCAAAACGCGGCAGGGTAACGTTAAACCTCTTGCGCAAACGCTCGCGCAATTCAGCTTCGATCTTGCGGGTTGATTGCAACAATCGCAGCCACAGGCGCAGCCGTGCCTTGCTGTTGGAATTTTCGGTGATGAGCGGGCTGACAAGCGGCATTAGGCGTGCCCGCCCGCAAGCTGAATGGCTTGCCCGTTGATTGCTTCTGAACCCGTTCCACATAAATACAGGGCAGCGGCAGCCACTTCCTCCGGTTCTATCAAGCGGCCAATCGGGTTTGAATCGACCATCGCCTTCAGCGCCTTGTCCTCTGAAAGCCCGGTTTTTGCTGTGATATTGGCGACACCGCGATCAACGATTGGTGTGCGCACATAGCCCGGGCACAGCGCGTTGACGGTGATGCCCCTGCCCATGGTTTCAGCTGATAATGCCCGGGTAAGCCCGATCATGCCGTGTTTGGAGGCGCAATAGGCCGTGCCGCGCGCCAGCCCGCGTTGTCCGGCAATCGACGACACGGCAATAATTCGGCCCCAGCCCTGTTCCAGCATCGGGTCCAGTCCGGCCCGCATGGTTAAAAATGCGCCATCAAGATTGGTGGCCATCGTGCGACGCCAAAACGCCAAATCAGACTTGCCAATCGGCAGGGTTTCAGCGATTCCGGCATTGGCAACCACAATGCCGATTGTTCCGGCTTCGGCAGCAGCCTCGGCAAATACACGGGTGGTCGCATCTTCATCGGTTACATCAAGCACCGCAGCCCGAATGTTGGCATCACTCGATGCCACTTCCTGCAGCGGCTCCATTCGCCGCCCGGTGATTGTGACCGTCGCCCCCGAATTCGCTAGAATGCGCGCAATCGCAGCACCAATGCCGGTGCCACCGCCGGTAATTAATGCATGTCGGGAACTTAAATCGGTCATAAAATATCTCCTCGAGTATGATTAAGAATGCCATTTTCGCGAATTAAGTTCAAGCATGAATATTTTATATATGAAACAAATTGTCTTTATGCCATAATATTGCCATTGAAGGTCGATTTGCGCTTTTACAAGCCGATTGATGATCGTACAGTCGGATCTCAAATTCTGTCACACCCGAACGGAGATAATCCATGACGCCAGAACAGGCTCGCGCCAAACCGGTTACAATGAACTGGGATGACCCGTTTTTGCTGGAAGAACAGCTGAGCGAAGAAGAAAAAATGGTCCGCGACAGTGCCCGTGCCTATGCGCAGGAAAATCTGGCCACTCGGGTGCTGGAAGCCAACCGCCATGAGATATTCGACCGCGATATCATGACGGAAATGGGTGCGCTCGGGCTGTTGGGCTCGACCATTGGCGAAGAATATGGTGGCGCCGATGTCAATTATGTCTGTTACGGGTTGATTGCGCGCGAGGTCGAGCGGGTCGATTCAGGTTATCGCTCAGCGATGTCTGTTCAATCATCGCTGGTGATGCACCCGATTCACGCCTATGGCTCGGAAGAACAGCGGTTGAAGTTTTTGCCAAAACTTGCAAGCGGTGAATGGGTTGGCTGTTTTGGCCTGACCGAACCGGACCACGGCTCTGATCCGGGCTCGATGGTAACCCATGCCAAAAAAGTCGATGGTGGCTACCTCGTCTCAGGGGCGAAAAACTGGATAACCAATTCACCAATTGCCGATGTGCTGATTATCTGGGCCAAATCCGATGGTCACGACAACAAAATCAGGGGGTTTATTCTTGAGCGCGGCATGAAGGGGCTTGAAACCCCGAAAATTGATGGCAAGTTTTCACTACGCGCCTCAATTACAGGAATGATCCAGATGGACGAGGTCTTTGTGCCGGAAGAAAACCTGCTGCCACATGCGTCCGGGCTTGGCGGGCCATTTGGCTGTCTTAACCGCGCCCGCTACGGCATTTCCTGGGGGGCGATGGGAGCGGCCGAATTCTGCTGGCATTCGGCGCGTAATTATACAATGGAGCGCAAACAATTTGGGCGTCCTCTGGCCGCAACCCAGTTGATCCAGAAAAAACTCGCCGACATGCAGACCGAAATTTCCCTTGGCCTGCAAGGTGCATTGAGGCTTGGCCGGTTGATTGATGAACAAAACGCCTCGGCTGAGCTGATTTCGCTGATGAAACGCAACAATTGCGGCAAGGCGCTGGATATCGCGCGCGCCTCTCGAGACATGCATGGCGGAAACGGGGTATCGGACGAATATGGCGTCATACGCCATGTGATGAATTTGGAAGCCGTCAACACCTATGAGGGTACCCATGATGTGCATGCGCTGATTTTGGGCCGCGCCCAGACCGGCATTCAGGCATTTTCTTGATTTCCGTTGGGCCATCCAGCTGATTGATTGCGCTCACGGCTGTTCCGGCTGCGCCGGGCCTCCGCGGGGGCGCTTCGCGCTTCACCTATCGGTTCAGTTGGAGTATCAAATGAGACGGGTACAAAGTTGCCGTATGGCGAGTGAACAACGAGCCGCCCGAACAGGGCGCGCCTCGCAGGCCTCAGCGAAGCTGAGAACAGCCGTGAGAGAAATAGGAGCAAATTATAATGAGACCATTTTTTCTGATGATAAAAACCGAACTTGGCAAAACCTATGATGTGGCCAACCAGATTGCCGAACTGGAAATCGCTTCGGAAATATATTCAATCGCCGGCGAATATGATCTTCTGGTCAAAATCTATCTTGAACAGGAAAAAGACATTGGTCGATACATGTCTGAAATGGTTCAGAAGGTCTCAGGCATTCGTGAAACCAATACGATCATCACTCACCACGTGTTTTGAGGCGTTCTGCTGTATTGGCTTTCCTCCGTCAACGAGGGAGGAAAGCAACAATAGGCCTGCGGGTGATTAAAACGAGACAGCATCGCCTTTCATAATTGCTGGCATCGAAACCCAGGATTTACCGGCGGCGACAATGCAGGTCTTGCCATTGGCCCGGGTTGAAAGAATGGTCCAGGTACCTTTTTTCGACAGAAATACCTCGAACAGATTGACGTTTGAGGCAAGTCCCATGGCAAACTTCACCTCCTTGAATCTTTGATCGAGAAGTTTGACGATTTGATCGCGATCACCACATTGAACCATACGGGGCGCAACCTGTTGAGAAAACTGCGGGTGAGCCGAAAGTGCTGGAGGCGATGAACCCAAAATAATCGAGCTGCCCAGTACAATCAGAACAAGCGCCTGTTTAATGCGAGATTTCAGGATAAATCTGGTCATAATAACCTCCTTTGTGCTCCAAAGCGCATCGGAGGTCCAATTGAGCAGACCAGTCAATTGAGGCTTTTAGAGCTTCCGTTTCGTTTTCATGTTTCGCTCCACATTTCTTTTGGACTTTGTTCGTCCTTACCCTCAAGATTGGTACCATATGTGCCGCAATCAAGGATAAGTTTGTCAATTGTCGGTGAGGAATAGTGATTAACCACCCAAAAACATCAATGTCATATGCCTGATACCGCATTGTTTGTCTCCCGTTGCGGAGTTTTATTCGATTGACTATGTTGCAAGGTCTCGTCCCTAAACTGTCCCCACCTAAACAGAGGTTCACAAATTTATGAGCGATAGCCTGAAAAGATTTAATGGCTCCGATACTTACGTTGCTGCCGACGATTTGAAAATTGCTGTTAATGCGGCAATCGCGCTGGAACGCCCGCTTCTGGTCAAGGGTGAACCTGGTACCGGTAAAACAGAACTTGCTATTCAAGTCGCCCAATCGCTTGGATTGCGATTGATGGAATGGCACATAAAATCAACCACCAAGGCACAGCAGGGGCTTTATGAATATGATGCGGTTTCCCGGTTACGGGATTCGCAGCTTGGGGAAAAGCGCGTCCATGACGTTAAAAACTACATCAAAAAAGGCAAATTATGGGAAGCCTTTGAGGCAGGCGAAAAAGTCGTGCTGCTGATTGACGAGATCGACAAGGCAGATATCGAATTTCCCAACGATCTGTTGCAGGAACTCGATAAGATGGAGTTCTATGTTTATGAAACCGATGAGACAATCAAAGCCCGCAACCGGCCGATTGTCATCATCACCTCCAACAATGAAAAAGAACTGCCGGATGCATTTTTGCGCCGCTGTTTTTTCCACTACATCGCCTTCCCCGAGGCCGATGTGCTGGAGCAGATTGTCGAGGTTCATTATCCCGGTATAAAACAACGGCTGGTGCGCGAGGCACTGACGCAGTTTTACGAGATACGCGAGACACCGGGTTTGAAGAAAAAACCCTCAACTTCCGAAGCGCTCGACTGGATAAAACTGCTGGTCTCAGATGATGTGGACCCGGCCACATTGCGTGAGAAATCAACCAACGCGCTGCCAAAGCTGCATGGCGCATTGCTTAAAAACGAGCAGGATGTGCACCTGTTTGAGCGTCTGGCGTTCATGGCACGGCGGTAGAATTTTAAAACCCTTGAATATCGGCATTTATATCTATGATCAGGCCGAGGTGCTGGATTTTTCCGGCCCGTTTGAGGTTTTTACCACCGCGTCCAGGGTTAGTGCCGGTGATGAACCGTTCAATGTATTTTTAATTGGCGAGACTGGTGCAATTGTTACCGCGCGGGCAGGATACAGAGTTATCCCCGACTACGGCTTTGACAACCACCCAAAAATTGACGTTCTCATTATTGTTGGTGGTATGCATGTTGATGAAATGAACAAGCCGAAGGTTATTGATTGGGTCGCCCGTCAGGCTAAAAAATCAACATATGTGGCCTGTGTATGCACGGGCGCATTCCTGCTGGCCAGGGCAGGGGTATTACAAAACCAGAAGGTCACAACTCATGGGGAGGATCTTTCAGACCTGAAAGCACAATTACCAAAATTAGATGCTATCGAAGCTGCTCGCTGGGTTGAGGATGGCGGCGTAATTTCATCCGGCGGAATTTCGGCTGGAATTGATATGAGCCTGAATCTTGTTGCCAAATTACAAGGCGAGCCGTTGGCTGAAAAAACCGCGCGGCAAATGGAATTTGTCTGGACCAGAAGCGGAATATCCACAGAGCCGCATTAAACACCCCCATTGACCGAACCACCACCACCGATTACATTCCCCTTGTGGTGATTTGGCCGGTCGGCTTGCAGCCACGTTAAAAAAGTCGCTAAAAGGGCCGTTCGAATGAAGGAACCGGTGGCGATTTTGCGACCGGTTTTTTTGTTTGTGAGTTAAGAACATGCCGATTAAAATTCCAAATGGTCTCCCTGCCCGTGCAGCACTTGAGCGCGAGGGGGTTAAGGTGATGTCGGAACGCGAGGCGATCCGTCAGGATATTCGCCCGCTGCAAATCGGCCTTCTTAATCTGATGCCGGATAAAA
>JALTNS010000443.1 GCA_027000565.1 Rhizobiaceae bacterium
TGGTTCAAAGATTTGAGCAAACTTGATCGTTCAAGTGTCACACGCATAATATGATTTCCAGCAGCAGAGAAAACGACAAACAACGCGCAACTGTTACACGTTATTCACCCGCATTTGATACAAAATAGGGCATGACCAAAATGCTAAAATTTGTCCAAAAGCGCAAGCCTTACAGTCCTTCGTCATTTACTTCCCGGCGGATTAGCAGGGGATAAATTTCAGGTATGGCAGGTTTATTCGGTGATCAGGCGTTTCAACAGCTCAATTTCGTGGGCCAGTTTAACATCTTCGCCGGACATCTTTTCAACCTTGCGAACCGCGTGCAAGACGGTGGTGTGGTCACGGCCTCCAAAGCGCCGACCAATTTCGGGCAGCGAACGCGGTGTCAGGTTTTTCGATAAAAACATCGCAATCTGTCTTGGTCTGACAATTACCCTGGTTCGGCGGTTAGACAGAAGGTCGTTTTTTGATACGTTAAAATGCCTGGCCACAACTTTTTGAATGTCCTCAATGCGAACCCGCTTTTGTTCACCGGATTTAACCAGATGCTTAAGCAGGGTTTCTACTTTTTCGATACTCAGTTCACCATCGGAAAAGCGGTGCTGAACAAGAAGCTGGTTAAATGCGCCTTCCACATCTCGTCCTGATGTGGTGATTGTCCTTGCAACGTAATCAAGGACTTCTTGAGGAATCTGGAGGGCCAGATCATTTTTAAGGGCTTCCTTATATCTAAGTTCCAGCATGGAGTGACGCATTTCAAGGTCAGGCGATTCAATTTCAAGTGCCACTCCCCCCTGAAGCCTGGAACGTACTCTCAGATCAAGGGATTCAAGTTCAGCAGGTGGTCGATCGGCTGCAACAACAACTTGCTTGGCGCTGTCGATTAATGCATTCAGCAAATGACAGAATTCCTGCTGGATGGATTTACCCTGCAAAAACTGCATATCGTCAATCAGCAAGAGGTCTATATCGCGAAGAGATTCCTTAAATGACAAGGCAGACTGGTCACGAATGGCAGTTGCAAACCGCCACATAAAATATTCCGCAGTCAGGTATAGGACTTTCTTACCAGAACCAGCACGCCGCGCAGACCATGCAATTGATTGTAGAAGATGGGTTTTACCAAGTCCAACAGATGCGTGTATAAACAGCGGATTAAAACTCAGCGCACCTTTACCGGATTCTGCAACCGATCTTGCCGCTGCATAAGCCATCCGGTTTGATGAACCTTCCACAAAGGTAGCGAATGTATATCGGGGGTCAAGCGGCGAACCGGAGAAACCCTGGACATTTTCCCCAATAGAAAAGGACTGCGCACCAGCTGTATTTGCAGGCATGGCGCTGGCATTGGCCAAAGACGCTGATGCCGACGCGGCTTCCGTTGCCGCTGGCATTGTACTGTTGTTTACTGGTTCACGAACCGCACTGCGGGCGACAACATCAACCCGGAGAATATCAGGTTTTTCATCCTGCCAAAGTTCCAAAAGGGTGTCTGCATAGTGGGTTGTTATCCAGGACTTCAGAAATGCGGTCGGCACCGAATGAGAAATTATACCCGTAGATATTGCATTTAACTTCAGGCGTCCAAACCAGCTGTTGAACACTTCCTGGCCAAGTTTTGCGCGCAGTCGAGTTTGAACGCGTTCCCACATTTGCAGTTCTTTTGGGGAAAAACTTTCGGTTTGATTGTTTCTGCGCTGCATTTCTCCTCGCCCGGCGGGAAAAGTATCTTTAGAATGTGTCCTGCGAACCGAAATCGGATTACTTCTCACAAATGAAAAATTGCCCGTTTGTTTTGCAGGAGTTTCGAATTTTTTTGCCGCTTCCATTAATTTGCCCCAGGTTACCGCCCAGTCTCAATGTATTGACCGGTGATAAAGTTGTGATTGAAATTTTGGGTGGTCAGACTTGCTTACCAGGCACATATTAAGTGCCGAGTTTGCACAATCGTCTGAAACCCGTCGATTAAACTCTGAACCCTGTATTCAATACCGGTTGCCCCATTCAATTGATGCGAATTGCACCAACCCCTCTTTCATGCGGTCGCTGGATTGAATGCCTCATCCATCATGCCGACCAATTTTTGCTTGTTTTCATAGCCGGACAAAAACTACCTTGTCCTATGTGGCTTTTCATCCCAAGCGCCCAGACAACAACATGCCTATTATCATAGATATGCTGCATTCACTGAAATAAAGCAGTATTTCTTACCCAATCAATAGTCTTAATCAAGACAAACCTGTAGCGTTGAGTGCCGCACATTAAAACACGGCAAACCTAAACTCTAAGCCTTACTTGATACCATTGACCCACACTCGGGTTTGCTTTTTTTATTGTTCAGTGTGAGGGCAATAAACTCTTTACCTCTGATGTCCAAACAATACACAGAGCAGAGAAGGTCGGCAATATGGGTATCTTAATAATTTGTTAACGTGGGTGCTGATGCAAAAATTTTGGTTTTTTTTTGTCCTTTAGCCATTCAAAAAAAGGCTTGTTATTCAAACACTTTTTTGTCTGAATGACCGAATATCATTCCAGATTGGCGGCCAAAAAAATAAATTTTGACTGTTGCCCCTTGACTCCGGTCGGGGTGTTTTTTTTCCAACTCTA
>JALTNS010000444.1 GCA_027000565.1 Rhizobiaceae bacterium
CACCTATAACCATTCCGGCTATCTGGCGATCCGCGCCGCCGTTGCCACCAATACAACCATGACCTACAAAATTTTGTTCAACGATGCGGTGGCGATGACCGGCGGGCAGCCGAACGAGGGCGGGTTAAATGTTGAGCAGATTGCCAATCAGGTTGCAGCGGCTGGCGTTTCGCGGCTGGTGATTGTCACCGATGAGCCGGAAAAATATCCATCCAATATTCACTGGCCGATGGGCACCTCCATTCACCATCGTTCTGAATTGATCCCGGTGCAAAAAGAGCTGGCGAAAGTTGGCGGGGTCAGTGTGATGATTTACGATCAGACCTGCGCCACCGAAAAACGCCGTCGTCGCAAACGCGGCATGTTTCCCGATCCGGACAAACGCATTGTCATTAACGAACTGGTTTGCGAAGGCTGTGGCGATTGCGGGGTGAAATCAAACTGCGTCGCGGTGGGGGCGGTCGAAACCGAACTTGGCCGCAAGCGGCAGATAGACCAGTCATCCTGCAACAAGGATTTTTCTTGCGTCAACGGATTTTGCCCGAGTTTTGTAACTGTCCATGGTGGCAAACTCAAAAAGGGCAAAGGCATGATTGTTGCCAATACCGGGGTTGATATTCCGATGCCGAAAGTTGCCGAAATTGACGGAACCTATGGCGCTATAATCACCGGCGTTGGCGGGACCGGGGTTGTGACCATTGGCGCAATCATCGGTATGGCAGCGCATCTGGAAGGCAAGGGCTGCGGGATCATCGATATGGCGGGACTTGCACAAAAAGGCGGTGCGGTTGCCAGCCATGTACGCATTGCCAACAGGCCCGAAGACATCAAAGCCATTCGCATTGCCGCCAGCGGTGCCAGCCTCATTTTAGGTTGCGATATGGTGACGGCTGCATCAGCCAAGGTGCTGGCATCGATCGAAAAAGGCACGACCACTGTAGTGGTCAACAGTCACGAAAAGCTGTCGGGCGAATTTACCCACAATGTGGATTTTTCGTTCCCGACCAAAAAGATCATCCAGACCATTGAAGAACGGGCCGGCAAAAACAGGGTTTCGGTGGTCGAGGCCGAACGGCTGGCAACAGCCTTGCTGGGTGACGCGATTGGAACCAACATGTTCATGCTTGGCTTTGCCTGGCAAAATGGCGGCTTGCCGCTGTCATACGACGCTTTGCGCAAGGCGATAGAAATGAATGGCGTGGCAGTTGAGATGAACCTTGCGGCATTTGAATGGGGAAGGCTTGCCGCCCATGATGTTGCGGCCATTCCAGCGTCTGAAAAAGGCCGGGCACTGGTGCTTGATCATCGCAGGATTTCTGAAAATCTGGATGAGATGGTATCGCGGCGGGTGAAATGGCTGACAGAATACAGCAATGCCGCCTATGCCAAAAAGTTTGAGAATTCCGTCAAGCGGATCCGTGAAGCCGAGGCCAAATCAGGCGATGGCAAGACAGCGTTGAGCGAGACCGTTGCCCATAATCTCTACAAGCTGATGGCGATCAAGGATGAATATGAGGTCGGCCGGCTGTTTGCCAATGGTGCCTTTGAAAAACAACTGAAATCGCAATTTGATGATTGGGACCGGTTGGAATTTCATCTGGCGCCGCCATTACTGGCCCGGCGTGATGATGAAGGACATCTGATCAAGAAAGCTTACGGGGCTTCGATGATGAAGGCGTTTGGCTGGCTGTCGCGGCTGCGCTTTTTGCGCAATTCGGCGTTTGACCTGTTTGGCTATACAAAAGAGCGCAAGATGGAGCGGCAATTGCTGGTCGAATATAACGAAGTGATTGAGGAGATTGTTAAAAACCTCAATTCCGGCAATTATGATGCGGCTGTGTTGCTTGCGGCCTATCCACGCGAGATTCGCGGATTCGGACATATCAGGGAAGCGGCAATTGTAAAAGCCGGACACAACCGGCGCGAATTGCGCGCAGCATTCCTCAATCAGAATTCGGATATGCTGGCTGCGGCCGAATAATCGACCGTGCGGTCAATTAATTGGGGTTGGTCAAAAGTATCGCTTGATCTCCCCGACTTTCTGCATAAACTGTGCTGAAAATTGGCCCTGAATAATCAGGGTCGGGAGGAAGAGTGCAGCGTATGTCAGCGAACAGTACCGTCGCCGGTGGTGTCCCGAAAACATTTCCGCAATATCTTATTCACAATGCCGCGCGCTTTGGTGATATGCCTGCCATGCGCCACAAGGACTATGGTATCTGGCAAAGCTGGACCTGGTCCGAAATGCTCGACGAAATCAGGGCCTATTCGATAGGTCTCGGTGAACTTGGGCTGAAGCCGGGTGAAAAAGTAGCCATTGTTGGCCAAAACCGGCCAAAGCTTTACTGGACATTCTGCGCTGTTCAGGCACTTGGCTGCGTGCCGGTGCCGGTCTATGCGGATTCGGTTGCCGAAGAAATGGTTTATGTTCTGAACCATGCGGAAGTGGCATTTGTGGTTTGTCAGGATCAGGAGCAGGTCGACAAGGTTTTGTCGATGGGTGATGAACTGACCATGTTGCGCAAGGTGATCTATGATGAGCCGCGGGGCTTGCGTGATTATGATCACAGTGATTTGCATTCAGTCGACCAGCTGCAAAAACTG
>JALTNS010000445.1 GCA_027000565.1 Rhizobiaceae bacterium
GTATGAATAATATACCCGACAACGCTGATGTTTTGATCGCTGGTGGCGGTTATGTTGGCCTATGTGTTGCGGTCGCAATTAAAAAAGCGGCGCCCCACATGAACATTGTTATTGTTGATACCGCCCCGAAAAAAGCAATCGAACATGAAACCCGGGCATCGGCAATCGCTGCAGCTGCCTGCCGGATGCTTGAGCAATTTGGTATCTGGGATGAAATGCTTAAAGATGCCCAGCCGATCAATAAAATGGTGATAACCGACAGTAAAACCAGCGATGTGGTACGGCCAGTGTTTTTGACCTTTGGCCAAGATGTCGAAGACGCTGTTATCCAGCCGCAGGGCGAGCCGTTTGCTCACATGATTCCAAACAAAACCATGATCAAGGCTTTGCGCAAACTGGCGAATGATCTTGACGTGAAAATGTTGCATGAGGAAAAAGTTGAAGGTTTTTCAAGGGGAGAAGCGGTTACATCGATTCAACTGGGTTCCGGTTCCATAGTTGAAGCAAAGTTGTTGATTGCCGCCGATGGAGTTCGCTCCCGATTAAGGGATTTTGCCGGGATCAAAACCGTTCACTGGCCCTATGATCAGATGGGCATCGTGATCACTGTTGCCCATGAACGACCTCACAACGGCGTTGCGGAAGAGCATTTTTTGCCTGCGGGTCCGTTTGCAATATTGCCACTCAAAGGTAACCGGTCTTCACTGGTGTGGACGGAGAAAACAGCCGATGCAAAACGTATTCTGGCGATGGATGAATTAATGTTTGCCCTGGAACTGGAGCAACGATTCGGCCACAAACTTGGCGAAATTTCAGTGGTTGGAGAACGCAAGGCATTTCCGCTGGGACTGACCCTTTCCAGAGCCTTTGTCAAAGAGCGGTTAGCGCTGGTTGGTGATGCGGCACATGGCATTCATCCGATTTCCGGTCAGGGCTTGAACCTTGGGTTCAAGGATGCCGCAGCATTAGCTGAAACCATTGTTGAGGCAGACCGGTTGGGGCTTGATATCGGTGCGTTATCGGTTCTAGAGCGATATGAACGTTGGCGCCGGTTCGATACGGTGCAAATGGGTATTGTTACCGATGTGTTGAACCGGCTTTTTTCCAATGACAACCCGGTTTTACGGCTTGCCCGCGATGTTGGCCTTGGCATTGTTGAAAAAATGCCCGGCCTGAAAGACCGATTCATCAATCAGGCATCTGGTCGTCCGGGGGGTGTTATGGAGCGGTTAGCTGGCGAACAACCCAGATTGCTGGTTGGTGAAGAAATTTAGAAGTCAACGCCTCCATTTGAAAACAGAATTTATCGGCGGCAGTGTTATTTGAGCTGTATTGGCACAGGCGAAAAAACAGCCCTGACCTTAATGCAGTTTGGTTCGGCTTGTCAGGTTGCGACGAATACGGCGGTGTGCCTCTCCCAACAGCATGGTATCCTGAAGCGCATGAGCGACGGCAATCGCCCCCTGCCATTCGACAATCGCCTGACGTGCATCAGTCAGCGCAATTGATGGTCGTTCACCCATTGTCTGACGTTGTTTGGCAATCCAAACAATTAGCCTGGAAAATGCATTGCCTGCCTCTGCTGCTGCGTCGGCTGCAGGCTCCCTGAAATCCCGACAAGCCAAGGCAATTGGACAGCCGTGCAATACTCTGCTTGAATCTGAAGTCGCCAGCCGATCGAAAAGCTGAACCAACCGTTTGCGTGGATCGTGGCTTGCTGCAGAAACCTCATCGAGCATTTTTTCGGTTTCCGCGGTAAATATTTGCGCAACAGCCAAGGCTAGCTTGGCTTTGTCGGGAAAATAATAATAAACATTACCAAGCGGAACGCCAGCTTCCTGGGCAATATCCTTGATGCTGGCGCCGTGATAACCTTGGTGCCAAAACAGTCTTGCCGCCGCTGATACCAGCCGTTCGCGTTTGCTGTTGTCTTTGCTCATTTAGCAGTCTGTCGGATAAAATTGGATCAATTCTGTTCCTCGATTGGCGAAGTAATCTAGAGTTAATTCGGATGAAATGCGATAGCTGCCAATCGCAAACCCAAAGGGACGGGCACCTTCACACCAAGACCTGCGCGAAGTCTGTTGACCGTAAACAAATATTCTCTTCGATCCTTCAATTGACCTGGTCACAAAATTACTCCGTCAGAATGGATCCTGACCCTAGTGGCCCGGTTCATCATCAAGCGCGCGGGCTTCCGATGGCAATAATATCGGAATACCGTCACGAATGGGATAGGCGAGCGCTGCTTTTTTGGAAACCAGTTCCTCGGATTCCCGGTCATATTGCAAATTGCCCTTGGTCAGCGGACAAACCAGAATCTCCAGCATTTTGGAATCAATTTCAATTTTTGCCGCTGATTTGCTCACGACTGCTGCCTGCGATTTGGAGTTGTTTATTGTAAAGTGGCGCCAGCATCATCGGATACTTTTGCCAAGGCAAATTCGGTTATGGCGATCAGGGTTTCGGCCCGGGTTCGAAGGTCCGGCGCCTCCAGAAGCGCCTGTTTTTCCGCCGGCCCATAGGGGCTCATCATCGCAAGCGTGTTTACCAGCATCTCGGTAGATGCAGCAGAAACACCTTCCCAGTCGGCTTCCATGTCATTGGCATCAAGATAGGCCTTGAATGTGGAAAGAAGCTCATCGCGGTTTACATCCTGGGCGCCTTCTTCGTCTTCAATCAGGTCTTCGGCGAACAGTTTGACTCTACAACGACGGTATCCGTTTTTAGGCTTTTCTTCATTGAGAATTCTAAACCGGCAAATTCCGGAAAGATTGAGTAAATACCGCCCGTCGCCAGCTTCCTGATAGGCGGTAATGCGGCCGACACAACCCACGGAACAGAGTTTCGATGTGTCTTCAGCCTCGCCATCTTCAAAACTCGGCTGAATCATGCCGACAAGCCTGTCGCCTTTAATTGCATCATCAATCAGCGACAAATAACGCGGCTCAAATATATTCAATGGCATATGGGCACCGGGCAAAAGCAAGGCGGCACTTAGCGGAAATACCGGAATAATCTCCGGTATTTCGTCGGTATGATTGTAACTCTTGTTTCCGGCTTTCATCGGGAAGCCTTTCGGTTATTAAATCGGTTCTTATGAGAACAGGATTGATGACAATCCGCGCCGACCGCTCAAGGTTGCAGGGTCCATCGGTCCCCACATTTCAAAAAACTGCAGCAATTGCTCGCGCGCGCCGTCTTCATTCCATTTGCGGTCCTTGGCGACAATCTCGAGCAACTGACTGGCCGCTTCTTCGCGCTTGTCATGGGCATTTAATGCCAGAGCAAAATCATATCGGGCCTGGTGGTCCTTCGGGTTTTCCAAAACATTTTTTTCAAGATCATCCAGTGAACCAAGTGCGGCGGTTTGCTCGACCAGTTTCAGTTTGGCCAGAAAAGAAGCGATGACCGGTGTCGCCAACTGAGTTTCCGGCAGGCTTGAAACAATATTCTGCGCAAGTTCAAGCTCTCCCACCGCAAGATAACACTCACCAAGCCCGGCAATGGCATCGAGATTGCCTGGTTCCTTGGCCAAAACGGCTGCGAACATTTCAGCAGCCTGGGCTGAATCGCCGGCATTCAACAATTCACTGGCCTTGGCCATAACGCTCTCAACGTTATCTTCACCGGCCGGTGCAGGGTTTGCGGGAGACGGTTGTTTGTTGATAAATTCCTTGATTTGGCTTTCCGGCACTGCCCCCATAAAAGCATCGACCGGCTTGCCGTCGACAAAGGCAACAACCGCCGGAATGGACTTTATGCCCATTTGGCCGGCAACTTCCGGATATTTATCGATATCCATCTTCACCAGTATCGCCTTGCCATTTGAATCGTTGATGGTCTTTTCAAGTATTGGCCCCAGTTGTTTGCATGGACCGCACCAGTTTGCCCAAAAATCGACCAGAACAATCTGATCATTCGACGCTTCAATCACATCAACTGCAAACTCTGCTGTCGTGGTGTCCTTGATGGCCGGGCGCTTGCCGTCTGCAGGAGCTGAAGTGGTAGATTGCCCTGTTGCGTTGCCGGAAAGCTGGTTGTTGCCATAGGATGCAGAATAGCCGGTGCCGGACATGCTTGCACTTGGACTATAGGGTTCATTGCTCATCTAATTCCGTTCCTGTCATCGAATAAATTGAAGCCGAATACGCGTGACATATTCAACTTTTAGCATATTGGTTCTCAAAGTGATACATTCAATATATGGGGTGGGTGTTTCACTGTTTCCAGGAATGCAAGCAGATCATCGCGGGCAATGGATGTGGTAGCTGTATTGATCAGCGGATGGCAATTGATAACATCGTGTTCAAGCAGTTTTTCATCAACAATCATCTTTACTTGACCCGTTTTGTCATTGACCACAGAAAACGCGGTGACAGACCCCGGCAGAACGCCTAGATATTCCATCAATTTGTCTGGCTTGCCAAAGGAAAGGCGGTTAGATCCTCCTACCAGCTTGTGCAGCTGTTTGAGATCGACCTTTGTATCCTCCAGCGCAGTAACCAGAAAAAAGTTGTTTTTCTTGTCTTTCAAGAAAAGGTTTTTGGTGTGCCCGCCGGGAATCTGACCACGCAGGGACTGAGAATCCTCAACCGTAAAAAGCGGCGGATGGTTTACCGTTTTCGTTTGAATATTCAATTCTTCAAGCAGGGAAAACAATCCCTCCGGCGTCATTGGTGTCGAGATTGCAAAAAATTCTGCATCAGGCATTGATGGTGAGGGTGATTGGTCTGACATGATTAACTCCAGATATGCGCGAACCCGCTTACAGGCTGGTGCATCAGGATACAATAGTAAATGGCCCACCAGGATCCGGTACGTTTGCCGTTTGGGTTTTGTATTGCGGTCATTATGCTGAAGTTTTCAGTGTGAATTAATGGTCGCGGTGAATACGGTAACAATACCCTTGCAGAACGGGAATCCGTCTGTTGTTGCATCGGTAAAAATACATGTTGCAATCTGAATGCCCTTGCGCCATATAGCATTCCGCTGGTCCAAATTACCTCATTATTGACCGGTTTGTTGAGCGGGCGTAGCTCAGGGGTAGAGCACAACCTTGCCAAGGTTGGGGTCGGGCGTTCGAATCGCCTCGCCCGCTCCAGATATCTAACTGTTTCAATTGCTTGCCGATGCCCACAATTGTTGGAAACTTTAGTGCTTGGTGGCTGCAATGCCGAAAACATCAGAAATCGTGAATATGTTTGGTCGATTTTCTCGATTGTAAACAATATTAATTCTGAATGATATTTTTCAAAATATTACAGGCTAAGTATCAAATTAGGTCTTTGGCGCGTAACGTTGATACATCTGCGAGTTTCAACTCTCCCGCAAGTGAATGGCCGGAGATTTCTGTCAGTTTACAAAAACCAAAGCCGACCTGCAAACAGGCAATTACTTTGAATTGCTGATGATTTCAAGACATGAGGCAACGGCTGCCTTTCTCTGATTGATGGTGGAATTATAGAAACTGATACTGATATTTACCAGTTTTAATCCGTTCGCTTGACTATTGTCAGCGGTTCATGATGATATTTTGATACAATCAGTCGAAACAGAAAATGATACTTGCCATTGTTTGAACTCTTAAACCCGCATGCCTTTTTCTGGTTTGATAAAAAGGTTTTGTAAAATGAATTCTCCGGCATTTGAATATGTGGATGTTCCAGAGGCATTAAAACCGTTTGTGAGCCATTATTTGTTTGCCAACCGCGCACTTGAGCGGCCACTTGACTTGAAAGTTTTACCGGCAAACCGCGCTTTTTTTACCAATTCCTTTTCGAAGAACTCACATGGTTCGATTTATACTGTTGATGGTAGAAGTACCTTGCGAGACAGCCGTTGGCGTCTTGGTGGACCGGTGTTTGACCAGCAGGTCAGTGTCCATGAACCTACGGAAATCCGAATATTGTTTTGTGTACTGAAGGCCACAGCATTGTACCGGCTGTTTGGGGTTAACGGGCAAGATTTAACCGGTAAAAATGTCTGCCTGTCGAAGGCTGCACCGCAGCAATTACCACAGGCCGAAATATGTTTTACAGCTAATGAAAGTGCTGACCGGGAAATTCTGGTGGCCGAAGGCAATGCATTCTTTGCCGGACTGGCTAAAAATGCGCAGAAAGGCAATCATCTGATTGAGGATGCCGTTGACATCCTTGAACAATATAATGGCGCAATTTCAATTATCAAACTCTGCAAGAAAACTGGCGCGAGTAAAAAGAAGCTGAATGGGCATTTTAAAAAGATTGTTGGTGTAACACCAAAGTTCTATGCAAAAATATTACAGGTGAACTGGATTATCGGCCAATTGAAACATGGTGACAGCACCACTCTTAGCCAGCTTGCACTCAAGGCCGGCTATTATGATCAGGCGCATTTTTCTAAGGATATTCAGGCCTTTTTCCAGCAAAGTCCCAAAGCGTTTCTGAGAAGCAAACACGTTGATCTGGCGACCTATTTTTGTGAGAGAAACAAGTCTGGACCGCTTCTGGCATTGAATATTCCGGATAAAGATTAATAGGCATTGTTGGTATTATTGGACCAGTCACGGATTTTTTATCGCTTCTTAAAACACCTGTTGTGCCTCGCAGGAAATTCGAAATGACGAAACAACATACGAAAAAATCAAACATGTCGCTGTGCGAGTTGCACTGACAAGTGCGTTAACCGCAAACAAGTAGCTCCAGATATTGGGATCGGTTTTTACGCGCTTGCTCGGTGGGTGCAGTTGGAGTGACAAATATCACCGGAACCAATAGTCCAGTCTGATCTGGAAAAGAAAGGGGCAAATTTAGGCAAAGAGAACCGCCCGTTTCATGGAGGGAGGGCCTGGTAAAAAGCCACCATACTTTTGCGGAACAAAAGCAATAATTTTAGAATCATCAAAACAAATTGCGGTGTACTACCGATTGAACGGTTGTGTAGAATAGTGGATGTCAGTCCGCGCGGTTACCGTGCTAGCGGTTTCAATCGAACAGCCAGCGCCAACGTGGTGACATAGTGCTGTTAGCCCACATACGAGAACAGTACAGTTAATCCCGGGTAAGTTATGGCAGGCCAGGAATAGCTGAAGAATTGAAAAACCGGGTTTGAATGCTGGGAACCGCCGTGTTGGCAGATTGATGCGCCAGAACACCTAAGTGTTGTCAGACTCCGTAAACACAAGCCCAACATTGCTCCCAAACTGTTTGAACCAAATTTCACAGCACAAAAGCTGAACCAGAAATGGACTGTTGATATCAATTATATCTGGACCCGTGAAGGTTGGTTGTATCTGGCTGTGGTTCTTGGCTTGCATTCAAAGTGGGTTGTTTGTCTGGCCGTTAAGCCGTGACCCGCTCTAAACACCCCAAATTTACAGTAGCATTACGGTCCGGCATGAATCGGGTGGCCTTGCCATCAACAATGCGCCACTGTTTTCAGGCCTAAGATAAGTCAGCCTCCAAAATAAAGAGTTTTTCCATGATCAAAATTTCCGGATTAAATACCAATGATGTTCGCGCGTTACAAAACGGTGGCCTCGATATTAATGGCCAGCCGCCGGAAAGGACCATTTCTGATGGTACCGGAAATCCGTGTCGCCATTGCCTTGAGAATATCGCTAAAGGTGAGGAAATGTTGATACTGGCCTATCGGCCATTTAAGACAATCCAGCCCTACGCCGAGCAGGGGCCGATATTCCTTCATGCAAACCTATGTCCGACCCATGAAGATCGTAGAGAAGGTGAGGCACCATCAGTCCTGAAAACAAGCAGCCATTATTTATTGCGGGGATATGGTCGAGATGAACGCATTGTTTACGGAACCGGGTGTGTGACTCCAAAAGGCGAACTTGTTAATAAGGCCCGTAAAATTCTGAAAAATTCTACGGTAAAGTTTATTCACGTTCGATCAGCCAGCAACAATTGTTATCAGGCGCGGATAGATCGTGCTTAGACCGGCTTGAATGTCACTGGATCAAGACCGCCCATTCGGCAAACTTCAATCCAGTGTTTTTCCGGCACCGGCTGTACCGATAACCGCATCGAGGTCACCAGCGGCATGTCCGACAGTTTTGGATTGGCTTTTACTTCTTTTAAACTGACTGGCCTGGGTACATCGGCAACAGCCCTGATGTGTACGCAATCCCAGCGCTCGTCGTCAGTGGTGCTGTCCGGGGCGCTGAGGGCGGAGACCTCGACAATACCGACAATCTCCAGTCCTTCATTGGAGTGATAGAAAAAACCCTTGTCGCCGATTTTCATCTCACGCATGTTATTTCGGGCTTGATAGTTACGTATTCCATCCCATTCCTCGCCCGCATCACCCTTGGCTTTTTGCATTTCCCACGACCATTTGAATGGTTCTGATTTAAACAGCCAGTAATTCATTATTGATCTCCCATTTGGCCTTGATAGGGATTGGCTAGCAGCCAGTTCCAAGGGCGAATTTCAACGCTTGAGAACAACCCGGCCAGGGCATAGGGGTCATTTGCCGCAAACTGCTCCGCCCGCTGCTGGTCCGCCATTTCGACAATCAGCATACTGCCATTGGGCTTGCCATATGCGTCGATAAACGGACCGGCACCTTTCAATGCGCTGCCAATCGAACCTAGATATTCAAGATGCTTTTCCCGATTGGCCTTGCGGGTATCAAGCGCCCCCTCCATATCTGTACAGATAATCGCGAATATCATGGTCATCCCTCCTGTGTTTAGCCGCAAGGTAGCGCCGGTATTATTGGCGTCAACCGGTTTCGCTGCGAAGTGGTCGCGACAGCAACAAATCCACAGCTTGTTGTGGGGTGATAACCCCGTCAACCAATTCTGCAACACAAGAAATTATCGGCGCATCGATTTCCTGTTGTCTGGCCAGTTCCGCCGCAGACCGGGCGGTGAATACACCTTCAGCCAAAGGCAGGCCAACAAGGGGTTCAGTTCGCCCAAGTGCCATGCCATAGGAAAAATTTCGCGATTCAGGGCTTGAACAGGTCAATACCAGATCACCAAGACCGGAGAGCCCGCTTAAGGTTTCGCTTTTGGCCCCCATTGCCTCACCCAAACGGCGCAGTTCGGCGAAGCCGCGGGCAACAAGGGCTGCTTCTGCGCTGGCTCCAAGTTTCAGACCACGTACCACGCCAACACCAATCGCCAATACATTTTTAAGCGCACCGCCAATTTCGAGGCCTGCCAGGTCATCAGAGGAATAAAGCCTTAAGCTGGATTCTGAAAAAGCCGCAGCAAAAGCTTCCGCGTCTGCGATATTGTTTGCAGCAATTGCCAATGCCGTAGGTAAACCGCGGGCAATATCTGAAGCAAACCCCGGGCCCGAAAGTGCCAAAATTTTCTGATTGTTAAAATATTGCGCCAAAACCTGGTGTTGAAAAAAACCGGTATTTTTTTCCAGTCCCTTGGCACAGGCGATGATCATTTTGGCGCTACCAAGATGTGGTGAAATATCTTCGGCAACATTTCGGCTTTGCTGGGCCGGAACAGCGAACAATATGGTGTTGCAATCAGTGATATCGTCAATATTGGTTGTTGCCCTTACATCAGCAGGCAAATCGATGCCGGGCAGTTTTGACCTATTCAAATGAACTTCATTAATACTGCGCGCAGTTATTTCATCGCGGAGATAGATAAGCGTATCGTAGCTGGTGCGGGCCGAAACACAGGCAAGTGCGGTACCAAAAGCGCCGCCGCCAATAATTGCGATTCTGCCTAAATCCACCATCATACTTTTACCCCGCGTCTACCTGAGCCAACTTTACCCTTTGAAGTTTCATCCAACGGCCAGCGCGGTCGTGCGGCGAAGTCGAGCGGATCGGACTGGCCCATTGCAAAACGCTCAAGCCCGGCCCAGGCAATCATCGCCGCATTGTCTGTGCACAATGCCAGGGGTGGTGCTACAAATCGCCATCTAGCATCGGTTGCGCAGCATTGAAGTGCACCGCGGATTATCCGGTTTGCAGCAACACCTCCCGCCACGACAAGAGTGGTCATAGCGCCGGATTTGATCGATTGTTGAGCAATTGCCCGGGTGATCCGGTCCTTCAGCACATCAACAACCGCCGCCTGAAAGGAGGCGCAAATATCGGCGACATCCTGTTTGCTTAGGGGTTGATGGGCAATTGCCGCTTGCCTGACCGCTGTTTTCAGGCCGGAAAACGAAAAATCG
>JALTNS010000446.1 GCA_027000565.1 Rhizobiaceae bacterium
CGTAGATGATGTGGTCGTCATCACCAGCCACATCATAAAAGGACGGAGCACGATCGCCATTATATACAAACCGTCCGTAAACCTCATCCGCGATTATCCACAGCCCGTGTTTGCGGGCCAGCGCCAAAATGGCGCGCAACTGGTCGTGATCTGCCGTCCAGCCGGTTGGATTGCCCGGTGAATTGATAAACAAGGCACGGGTTTTATCGGAAATTGAATTGGCCAGTCTATCGAGATCAAGTGACCAGCCGTTCTGCGAAAAATCCATCGTGACCTCAACTGGTCTTGCTCCCATAATGCCAAGAGCCGCTGTGATATTGGGCCAGACCGGAGAGGGAACAATGACCTCATCACCTGAGCCGGCTACAGCCTGAATGGCAATTTGAATGGCTTGCATGCCCGAGCCGGTAATAAAAAAATTCTCGGCTGGTATATCTTTGTCATAAATTCTCGAATGATAGTTGGACAAAGACTGGCGCAATTCTGGAATACCACGCTGCCAGGTATAAAACGTCTGGCCGTTTTCCAGGCCCTGGGTGGCGGGATTGTGGATGAATGCCGGTGTAGGCAGATCCCCTTCTCCGGTCCACAGGGGTGTGAGATTTTTGCGGTCACGGCCATAATTAAATACCGCAACAATGCCGCTTTCCGGTGAATTTACGGCTTCAGGTCGCATTTTTTCAACAAAATGGTTCACTGCAAAAATCCTTAAATTGATGCTGATCTAACAAATCAAAACTGCAATAATTTTCGATTCGATTTCAGAATGCACCACAAAAATGGCCCCGATGATAGCCACCGGAGCCACAATTTAATTCAGCTTTGCAGGTTACCTGTTTACCAGCGCATCGCGGATTTCAGTAAGCAGTTTTTCTTCATTGGAAGGTTCCGGCGGTGCTGTCGGTTTTTCCTCTTCCTTTTTCTGCATATTGTTCATCGCCTTGACCAGCAGAAAAATAATAAATGCGATTATGACAAAATTCACAATAACCGTGAGGAAATTGCCATAGGCCAGAACAGCCCCCTGTTCTTTTGCCGCTTCAAGCGTTGTTGCGGTCACATTTGCCGAAAGCCCAACAAAATAATTGGAGAAATCAACACCGCCGGTTACCGCCCCGACCACCGGCATGATAACATCTCCGACCAGCGACTTTGTAATTAGCGCGAAAGCACCACCTATGATCACCCCAACAGCAAGGTCCATGACATTTCCGCGCATTACAAATTTTTTGAATTCATCAAGCATAATAGTCCCCATTTTCAGTTTATCATCCAGCCGTGATTGAACCGAAAACAGTTCAATATCATACGGCTGTTGCTACACTTTAGCACAGGTTTACGTTTGGTTAAGTATTATTCCTGCCGGTTCTTATCCATTGTCTGTATGGACATGGCGAATAACCTGTGATCATTTATTGATCAGGAGGTGGATGCGCGATGTCGCAAGGATGGATTGTTGTCTTTACAGCGCTGATCTACTTGTTGCTGCTGTTTGTGGTTGCGAGTTATGGCGATCGCTCGACAGAGGCGCGGGGCAACCGCCGCAGCCGCCCGGTACGTTATGCTCTGTCGCTGGCGATATACTGTACATCTTGGACGTTTTTTGGATCCGTTGGCATGGCCAGCGGCAGTGGTTTCAGTTTTTTGGCGATTTACCTCGGGCCACTGTTAATGGTCACAGTCGGTCACCGGTTGTTTGCCCGAATAATTGCGCTGGCCAAAGCTGAACGCATTACATCGATCGCCGATTTTATTGCATCGCGCTATGGCAAGAGTACCGCTGTAGGTGCGGTTGCGACGATTATCGCAGTGCTTGGAACGGTGCCTTACATCGCGCTGCAGCTGAAGGCTATTTCAACCTCTGTTACAATCATGGTCAATCATTACCAACCAGCCGCGGTCAGTGATGCCAGCAGATTGATCGATACACCGTTACTAGTGGCGGCCCTTTTGGCAATTTTTGCCATATTGTTTGGTACCAGACATGCCGATGCAACTGAACATCAGGACGGACTGGTTCTGGCGGTGGCAACCGAATCGGTAATTAAGCTAGCTGCTTTTTTGGCAGTTGGGCTGTTTGTCACCTACTACATGTTTGATGGTCTCGGCGACATTATCTCAAAAGCCCAGGCATCCGAACAGATTTCCGGCATTTTTAGCAACGGCTTCAGCTTAGGAAATTTTGCGGTGATGACGCTTTTAAGTTTCTTTGCAATCATCCTACTGCCGAGGCAGTTTCACGTCGGTGTGGTTGAAAACCACTCGCAGCAGGAACTCAAACGCGCGATGTGGCTGTTTCCGGTTTACCTGGTATTGATCAACCTGTTTGTTATTCCGGTTGCCCTCGGTGGCATGCTGACATTTGGTATCAATGCCAATGCCGACACCTTTGTGCTGACATTGCCAATATTTGCTGATTCTACATTTGTATCAATGTTTGCATTTATTGGCGGATTATCTGCGGCAACCGCAATGGTTATTGTCGCCTGCGTGGCGCTCGCCATCATGATTTCAAATGATATTGTATTACCTCTATTCCTGCGCCATTCGCGATTTGGCAACAGCATTGAATTTGCCAATATGGGCAAGCTGCTGTTGCAGGTTCGACGCACATTCATTTTTCTTATTCTGTTTCTCGCCTATGCCTATTTCAAGGCCGTTGGGGATTCCGCAGCGCTTGCCTCAATTGGCTTGCTGTCATTTGCTGCCATCGCGCAATTTGCTCCCGCGTTTTTTGGCGGAATGTTTTGGCGCAATGCAACAGCCCGCGGCGCATTGTGGGGCATGGGCGCGGGCTTTGCGACCTGGACCTATACCTTGTTTTTACCAACCCTGTTTGATCCAAACAGCTCGTTTTTGGTCGAGGGTCCGTTGCAAATCGCCTTGCTTCGTCCCCAGGCGTTTTTGGGTCTGGAGATGGCACCACTTTCACACGGTGTATTCTGGTCATTATCGATCAATGCGATTGCCTATGTGATGGCATCGTTGTCGCGGGAACCAAAAATTATCGAACAAACCCAGGCGGCTGTATTTGTGCCTATGAGTCGCTCTCCAACTCCGGCAATCAATTTGTGGAACGAGCCGATCACCGTTGGCGATCTTAAGTCAACCGTTGCCCGCTATTTGGGGGAAGAACGAACTGAACGTTCATTCGCTTCGTTTTCCGAGGAGGAAAACCACCCGGTCAATTTTAATGATATTGCCAGTAACAAGGTGCTGCAGTTTACCGAACAGCTTTTGGCAAGCGCCATTGGTTCGGCATCATCGAGGCTGGTGCTCTCGCTACTTTTGAAGAAGTTTGAGGCTTCACCAAAGGACACCATCGCACTGCTTGATGATGCATCAGAAGCGCTACAGTATAATCGTGACCTGCTGCAAACCGCGCTGGATCAGGTGGAACAGGGCATCAGCGTATTTGATCAGGATTTTAGATTAACCTGCTGGAACCGACAATTCAGAATTTTACTGGATTTACCGCCTTCCACCGGACAGGTAGGAACAGCACTCACTCATATCGCCGATACGGTTATTGACCGCGAATCCAACAAAATTCAGGAAATTAGCGATGCAACCGCACTTGTTGAGAAACTGATCACCGAACGCGACGCATGGCAGCTGGCATTGCCATCGCAAGGCAAAGTGCTGGAGATACTCACCAATCCGATGCCCGATGGCGGTCTGGTGATATCATGGAGCAATATTTCCGAACGGGTGAAAGCAGCCGAAGCATTGCGGCAGGCCAATACCACGCTTGAACGGCGGGTGCGCGAACGCACAGAAGAACTGACCCGACTTAATGTGGTTCTGGCTCAGGCCACCGAAGCGGCCGATGCCGCCAATATTGGCAAAACCAAGTTTCTGGCAGCCGTTGGCCACGATATTGTGCAGCCGCTGAATGCTGCGCGACTCTATTCGTCCACCCTTGTGGAAAGACTGACCGACAGCGACAGCCGCGAAGTGGTGAGAAATATGGACCGCTCACTTGAATCGGTTGAAGATATTCTTAGTACGGTTTTGGCGATTTCGCGGCTGGATACCGGCGCCTTCAAACCAACAGTTTCAGATTGTTCCCTCGACCGAATTCTGGTTCAGCTGCAGATTGAGCTTTCGCCAATTGCCGTTGAAAAGGGGTTGGAACTGCATATCGAAATGCACGATTTTCACATTCGCACTGACCACACATTGTTATCGCGGTTACTGCGAAACCTTCTTTCAAATGCGATCAAATATACCAAATCTGGAACGGTGATTGTCGACAGCCACATTGAGGGTGACAAGATAATCGTTGAGGTTACGGACACTGGTATTGGCATTGCTTCAAACCAGCAAAGTAAAATTTTCAACGAGTTTCAGCGGCTTGATGCCGGTCGAAAAGAAGCGCCTGGCCTTGGTCTCGGACTTTCAATCGTTGAACGAATATCGAAAGTGCTTGACCATTCTGTTTCGCTTAAATCCAGAGAGGGGGTTGGTTCGTGTTTTACGGTTGCCATTCCGCTTGCTAAGAATCGCAGCAACGTTAAAAAAGTATCCAAGAAAATTAGTCGAAATATTGCCGCTGACCTGAGTGGCACCACAGTGCTTTGCATCGACAATGACGACAATATTCTCGATGGAATGGACCGGCTCTTGACCGGCTGGAATTGTCTGGTGTTGAAAGCCGCAACACTGCAACAGGCTCAATCCAGCATAAAAAACCGCCAGATCGACATAATCGTTGCAGATTATCATCTTGATGACAGCAATGGTATTGATGTGGTTCGGCAACTCCGCTCGAGTTTTGGCCGACAATTCCCGGCCCTGCTGATAACTGCAGACCGGTCCGAGCGGGTGCGGGATGCGGCAGCGGAAATCGACATGCCGGTGCTTAACAAGCCGGTGAAACCTGCAGCTCTTCGCGCAGCACTTGCACAAAAACGGGTGAATATACCCACCGCTGCGGAATAGTAAAACGGATCACCGCAACGAAGCATTTTCGATCGCATCGATGCCAATTTTTGACAATCGGATCACCGCCTGGGTGCGACTGTCAACACCCAGTTTCTGTAATACTGCTGAAACATGGGCTTTGATGGTCGCCTCAGATACTCCGAGTTCATAGGCAATCTGCTTGTTTAACAACCCCTCGCCAAGCATTGTCAAAACCCGTGCCTGCTGGGGTGTTAGCGATGATAAACGCTCAATCAGATCGGCAACATCTGGATCGCTTTCGGTGCCAAGATCAAGGTCCGGCGGAGTCCAGACATTTCCGGCCATCACTGAAGAGACGGCTTCACGGATGATATCCATGCCCGAGGATTTTGGAATAAAGCCTGATGCGCCCAGTTCCATGGCACGGCGAATACTGCCGGGGTCATCGGTTGCCGATACAATGACCACAGGCACACCGGCATATTGAGAGCGGATGCTGACCAGCCCGGAAAAACCGCTGGTTCCCGGCATTGCCAAATCGAGCAATACAAGGTCTGCGTCGGTGTTTTCAGACAGTATTTTGATAGCACTGCTGAAATCACCTGCCTCAATAATTGATGGCGGACTGTTATCGCCGCCCAAAGGTAGTGCCAGTGCCTGCTTCAACGCGCCGCGAAAAAGCGGGTGGTCATCAGCAATTATTATTTTCGAACAATTTTGCATCGAAAGGTGCCTCTTTCATTCCGGTACCCAATCCGTTATTGAGCATCACAACAAGAGCCGGTCCGGAAACTGGTGACAGGATACGAATATAGTGGTGCAATTGTTTTATAGTGAATGTCAATTGGACGAAATGGGGATATCCAATTGACGGTCGACGAACGTAACAGCGAGTTTGAACGGCTGCTTGGTGTATCAACCGGTGGTTTTCTGGTTTTTAGTTCGGTACTATTCCTGCTGGAAAGGCTAGGCGCGCCAGTCTCGGTCATTACCTGGTCGCTGATTGCCGGAATTGCGGCAATTGCGTTTTTTACCGGATTTTCCGGTCGGACAACCCATGCTTCGGGATTTTTTGTTGCCTTTCGTGGTGACCGAGCCGCCGCTCTGGTGACGGCTGGTGCATTTGACAGCTTCTCCACCCCTTTGTTTTTCGTTCTGGTAACTTTTCCAGCAGGTGGGAGCCTGTCGCTGCTCATGATCATGATCGCCATCATTGCCGGCATCGGCTTGAACGGGTGGCTATTTGCAACGCAGCTGAGAAAATCCGGTGCCTATACTATTGCTGACTTTCTCGGGTTTCGATTCAATTCAAAATCAATCCGGTTTTGTGCGATGGCGGTTGTTGCCGTAATTTGCGTCGGGCTGCTTTATGCTGAAATCCAGTTAGCCGGATTAATTCTCGAACCAATTTTTTCATTCTCAAACACATGGCTGACTGGCAGCATTCTGTTTCTGGCAACTTTGGCCGGATTGTTTGGCGGTGCAGGTTCTGTATCTCGCATGCAAGGAGCCTTGTTACTGCTGGTCATGGTAGTGATCTTGACCACAGGCGCCTGGCTGGCTGCAAGCCTTGTCGAAATACCCCTGCCGCAAATGCTGTTGTTTCAAATTGAAAGCCTTGCCGCACCGACAAGTGATGAATTCTTGCTTGCTGAAATTACACCGGCTCTTGCCGCTTTTGATTTGAGCTCGTGGTTGGCATTTTTCGGGTTGATGTTCGGCATATTATCCCTGCCTTATATTACCAACAGGAGCTTTTCAGCCCTTTCTGTCAAAGGCGTGAAACAATCCAGATTGCGTTCAATAATCCTGATCATCCTGCTGCTAAGTTCCGTGCCCGCGTTAAAATATACGGCCTTCTTTGGTGGTGAGCCATCAGCACTTACTGCAGAATATGGCCTGATGCCAGTTGTGTTGAGTGTATTTGTTCCATTGGCTGTATTTATTGTGGCGGTATCTACCGCTTCAATCTTGTTGATTACAATTGCAAACACATTGGCACACGACGGCTATCGCGTGCTGCTTGACGGGAATGTCCCACCAACCCGGCAAGTTTTCATTTCCAGGTTTTTTCTGATTTTGTCCTCTGCCGGGATCTGGTTTTACGGCAGCAATGCAGATATTCCGGCCTTATTGATGTTCATGTGGGCGCTTGTTTTGGCGACAGGGGGCCTGTTGCCGTCAATGATTATGGCCGCCATCTGGAAAAAATCATCACGAACAGCAACGCTTGTCGGCATGGTAGTGGGTATTCTAATCGTGGCTGGTTCTTTTTTAACGCTGGAAACCACGTTCGGGCGCAAGCTTATTTTGGAAAACTTCAATCTTAATCTGATTGACCTGGGTCTTGCCAATGGGGCGCTCGCTCCCTTAACAGCAATTATAACGCTGGTTCTCGCGTTATTGTCCATCTACCTGGTATCACTCACCAGCAAACCGGATGAAATTACAGCCCAGCAATTTGATGCGTTGCAAGACCCGGAAGGTGAATATCTTATTCAGTCTAATCTTTGATCTGAAATCCGGCTTCTGCGGCCACATCGGCCAACCGAACTTGCGGGCGCGGGCCCATTTGCTGAATAACCTCGGTGGCGGCAAGGCCACCAAGTCTGGCACATTCGGCATCGGACATGCCATGGGTCAGACCATACAAAAAACCGGCTGCATATAAATCGCCTGCACCGGTTGTGTCGATCAGGTTTTCCGCCGGGATGGCTTCAACAACATGGGTTTTTTCAAATGTTACCACCACTGAGCCCAGCTCGCTGCGGGTAATTACAGCCAGCGTGCAATCTTCACGGACTGCGGCAATGCCGGAATCGAATGAAGACGTCTGGTAAAGCGATTTCAGTTCAGCCTCGTTGGCAAATACAATATCAACCGTTCTTGAACGCATCAGGTTCAAAAACTCATCGCGATAGCGGTCGACACAAAAAGAGTCGGACAAGGTCATTGACACCTGACGGCCATTGTTGTGAGCAATTTCCGCAGCAAGACGGATCGCTTCTTTTGCCCTTGGTGGATCCCACAAGTAACCTTCAAAATAGGTAATACTGGATTCCGCAACCATGTCCGAATCAATATCTTCCGGTCCCAATTCAACACAGGCACCCAGATATGTGTTCATAGAGCGCTCGCCGTCGGGTGTTACAAAAATCATACTGCGCGCGGTTGGCGGATTTTCATCCAGAGGTTTGGTGAAAAAATCCACACCGGCAGCCTTGATGTCATGGGCAAATACACCGCCAAGATGATCATCTGCAACCTTGCCAAAATATGCAGCCGACCCGCCAAGGCTGGCAACACCGGCAGCGGTATTGGCAGCACTGCCGCCTGATGCTTCAATCGCCGGACCCATGGCGCTGTAAAGCAGTTTTGCCCGTTCGGCATCAATCAGGTTCATCGCCCCTTTGTTGATGTCATTGGCGACCAGAAAATCGTCTTCAGCTCGGGCAATAATATCGACAATGGCATTGCCGATGGTCAAAACGTCATATTTTGCAGATGTCATGGATTTGTCACTGTGATTAGGAAGCGGGTGATGGAAAATTCTACCGGAACTTACGGGTTTTGTGGCGAGGCTTATCGTAAAGGAAGTATCGGCGCAACCATATGGCTGGAAATTTCCTCCACACTCTCTATGTAACACAGGCAATCATAATTGGAGACTTCCTTGATACTCAATGCTGCCAGTCTGGCACTCTCGCAATTGTTTTCTCCCGGATTCAGGGCGGTGTTGTGGAAATCCCTTGGATTGACCATCGCCATGCTTATTGGCCTGTGGTTTTTGATCGACACGGGTCTGACGGCCGTTGTACTTCCGATGGTGGGGCTTGATTCGTGGCTGGCCACAATTTTTGCGTGGGTTTTCGGGGCCGGGCTTGTTGTTGGCATGGGTTTTTTGATTGCACCGGTAACATCAATCTTCGGCGGGTTTTTCATTGACGATATTGCTGAGGAAGTTGAACAAAAATATTACCCCGCAGACCCGCCAGGCCGCCCCCTGCCAACAGCGCGTGCAGCACTATTATCACTGAAGTTCACTATTCTGGTTATTTCAACAAATCTTCTGGCGCTACTGCTTTTACTGGTTCCCGGCATTAACCTGATGATTTTTTTCATTGCCAACGGTTATCTACTCGGGCGGGAATATTTTCAGTTCGCGGCCTTGCGGTTTTTAAGCGACCGTGATGCCAACCGGCTTCGCCACCAAAATCGCGGTACGGTGTTTGTTGCCGGTCTGGTGGTTGCCGGGTTTTTGAGCATTCCGCTGCTCAATCTGCTGACACCGATGTTTGCAGCAGCATTGATGGTGCACATTTTCAAAAAGGTTGAACAACGCTAATCTTCAATTTTAATTATTTGCGCGGGAACATCGCAGGACTTTTCTTTCGCCTTACACAAATCAGCAATAATACAAGCTTCGCAATCCGGTTTTCTTGCCTTGCAGACATAACGTCCATGCAAAATCAACCAATGGTGTGCGTGATACAGGTATTCCGCTGGAATAATCCGCTCAAGAATGGCCTCAACCTCGTCAGGGGTTTTTCCCGGTGCCAGACCAATACGGTTGCCAATACGGAAAATATGGGTGTCAACGGCAATTGTTGGCTGGCCAAAAGCCATTGATACGACCACATTGGCTGTTTTTCTCCCAACCCCGGGCAGGGTGACCAGCAAATCGCGGTCTGCGGGAATAGTCGAGCCAAATTCTTCAACCAGCTTTTTAGATAACAAGATGACGTTTTTTGCCTTGTTGCGATAAAGCCCGATGGTACGGATATGTTCGCGAACCCTGTCTTCACCCAATGCCAGCATTTTTTCCGGAGTATCGGCAATTTCAAACAGCTTTTTTGTCGCCTTGTTGACCCCGACATCGGTTGCCTGCGCCGAAAGCACTACGGCCACAAGCAAGGTAAACGGGTTCACATGATCCAGCTCACCTTGGGGAGCATTACGCTGTTGTTTGAACCGGGCGAATATTTCCAGAATTTCAGCCCGATTGTACCGGGACCGGGAAAGGCGCTTTTTTCGGCTTGCCGGCCTTTTTTTACCTGTTTTTGCAGGCTGCGACGATGTTTTCGGTTTTTTTTGCTGAAAATTGCTCATGACCGGTTTATAAACACCGGTCATGGAAAACGACAATCCGAAAACTGATAATAATTCTGCCGATGGCGCGGAAGCAATTTGCCAACCGACCATTTTTTCGGCAACACTTTATCCC
>JALTNS010000447.1 GCA_027000565.1 Rhizobiaceae bacterium
TCTCGAGAATGCCGAATTGATGGGTGGAGTAGGCGAAGTTGGCACACCACCGTCAATTCCGGCACTCGCCAATGCCATTTATGCTGCGACCGGTAAACGCATCCGCACCATGCCGCTGTCAAATGAAGTGGATTTTGCCAGTTAATACTACTATCGGATTCATTTGATGTAAGATGGCCTGATTGGTTGATTAAATTCGATTCAGTATTTATAGCTATGGTCTGAATTTGAGCCTGACGGAATTTTATTGATTGTTTGAAGCTGGTAATCAGGCAACCGATTGGTCCGATCGTAAATTGTGTGGTGACAGTGTTTCTATTTGACCGCAAAAATTTGACCTCGATTTTTTCTGCTGCGCTAATTGCGGGTTTTCTGGTTGGCACGCCAGTGGCAGCTCAATCGCAGGAAAACACCGGCGCGGTCGATGGCTACAATCTATCGGTAAATTTAAGCGGCGGATCACTGGACGGCGTTAATAGCGCAATGCTGGTCGGCTCACTTTCCACTCCCATTCCCTATTTCACCCGCTTTGGCTTTCAGCTTGACCTCGCCCTTGGGAAATATGACGGCGTATCCGGCACGGACAGCGGCGGCGCGGCCGGACACCTGTTCTGGCGCGACCCACAAATCGGCATGCTCGGAATTTTCGCTGATTTTGGCAATATCAATGCAATCCATTTTGGCAGGCTCGGTTTTGAAGGTGCCCGCTATTATGGCCCCTGGACCATTGAGGTTTTACTGGGCATGGAATTTGGTCAAAATGTTCTGACCCGGTTTGTCGACGAAGTCGACATTTCCTACAATTTCAATGAAAACTTCAAGGTATCAGTCGGTCAGCGGCTGACATCACGCGGCCACATGGCAAATATCGGGTTTGAAAAACAGTTTGCAGCCTATGAAAATGTTTCATGGAGCATTTATGGTGTGGCCGAGGCCGGTGAAGATGATTTCAACCAGGCATTCCTTGGAGTGAAAGCATCCTATGGCAGTGCCGGTGCCAAGTCATTGCAGGAGCGTGATCGCAGCCAGGGCGTCAAGGTTCGACTGCCGCGCAATCTTGCCAGTATCACTCAATGCGGCAAGGTTGACACACCCTTCCGCGACCCGCAATGGCTTTATGATATTGCGCTGGTCAGCCAGTTGAATACCAAAAACTGCGCATCGAAATCTGAGATTAACGCGCTGTCGTCAACCGGCATTTTCAAGCCGTAATTTCTTTTCACGCCTGTTCCAATGCAAGGGCATTGGGTCGTTTCATCATTTGATGAAATCACTCTTGTTTTGGTTCGCTCACGGCCAGTCGTGCTACGTACGGGCCTCCGCAGGGCGGCGCACAGGTGCCGGGCCACTCTTCACAGTTCGACTGTTTCCGCATGAACGTGAAACAATCTGGATTTGATTTCAAACCCGCCGCTCAACCATCATTTTCTTGATTTCAGCAATCGCCTTGGCCGGATTAAGGCCTTTCGGGCAGGCCTGGGTACAGTTCATAATCGTATGACAGCGATAGAGCCTAAACGGGTCTTCAAGGTCATCAAGCCGTTCGCCGGTATGTTCATCACGGGAATCAATCAACCATCGATAGGCTTGCAACAGCACAGCCGGGCCGAGATAACGGTCTCCGTTCCACCAGTAAGAAGGGCACGAGGTGGAACAACAGGCGCATAGAATGCACTCATAAAGCCCATCCAGTTTCTCGCGATCATCATGGCTTTGCAGCCATTCTTTTTCCGGTTTCGGTGTGGTGGTTTTAAGCCACGGTTCAATCGAGCGATGCTGGGCATAAAAATTGGTAAGATCCGGCACCAGATCCTTGACCACTGGCAGGTGAGGCAGCGGGTAGATGTTGATCGCGCCTTCCACCTCATCCATGCCCTTGGTGCAGGCAAGCGTATTGGTGCCATCAATATTCATTGCACACGAGCCGCAAATGCCCTCGCGGCAAGAGCGACGAAAGGTCAATGTTGGATCGACATTGTTTTTGATCCAGATCAGCGCATCGAGCACCATCGGCCCGCATTCATCGGTGTTGACAAAATAGGTATCAACTTTCGGATTGCCGTCATCATCCGGTGACCAGCGATATATCTTGTATTCGCGCGCAGGCGCTGCGCCATCAACCTTTGTCCAGGTTTTGCCATCGGTAACACGGGAATTTTTCGGCAGAGTCAGTTCAACCATTCTGGCAGTCTCCGGCTTTCATTATAATACGCAATCCATCATCAGCGGGATGATTTTGGCTTTCACCAGGGCGGCTTTCTCATCCTCAAGATTGCCGTTGAGCGGTTCAAGTAACTTGTCATTCAAGGTCATCATGGCCAGCGCATAGGTTTTTTCATTTTCATCCAGCGCCTGCTCAAATTTTCCAGCCATGCAGGAACATTTTTCGCTGGTGCCATTGTCGAGGCCCATACAGGCAGCTTTCAGTTGAGACGATGAAACCTGTGCAAGGGTGGCAGCAGTAAGTGCGAGGTAGAACGATGTCATGACGATTGTTTTTTTCATCTCAATAAACCCGCGCTTTCGGTTTGATGTAATCCATCTCATCACTCAGCGTAAAATCATGCACCGGGCGGGAATCGAGTTTTACCT
>JALTNS010000448.1 GCA_027000565.1 Rhizobiaceae bacterium
TGGCTTCGGGTAATTTGCGCCACCAGTGCCAGACCAAGGCCAGATCCCTCGATGTCCTGGCGGCCCGGCAATCGGTAAAACGGGGCAAGTACTTTTTCACGTTCACTCTCAGGAATGCCCGGGCCGTGATCCAGCACCTCCAAAATAGCATTGTCCCGGTTTGAGAGGATGCGCATTTCTACTGGCGGCAAGCCATGTCTGATGGCATTCTCCAACAAATTGCGCACCAGTCGTTGCAGCAATCGCAGATCACCCATAACAATGACGGTTTTACCATCGAGACTGCAATCCTCGTAGTGCACGCATTCTTCTGCGGCAATGGCGAGAAGGTCGACTTCCTGCCATGGTTCCGCTTTGGAATGGGCGTCGAGCCTGCTCATAAGCAAAATTTCGTCAACCAGCTGATCAAGTTCATCAATGTCCTGTTCAAGGGCTTTTTTGCGTTGTTCGTCGTTTTTCCCCTTGAGCAAATCAATACCAAGCCGGATGCGCGAGAGTGGTGTGCGCAATTCGTGACTGGCATTGGCCAGTAATTGCCGGTGGGCGGAGACCAGTTTGTCGATGCGTTCGGTCGCCTGATTAAAGCTGGCCGCCAGTTGAGCGACTTCGTCTTTACCTTCTATGGCTACCCGGGTTGAAAAATCACCGGCACCAATGCGTTCCACCCCACGCTGCAGACGCTCTAACCTGCCAGTTAACCGGCGAACGACCGGGTAGGCACACAAGCCGACGATTACAACAATGGTTGCGAGATAAATCAGCGGCGCCAGAATAAATCGTGTCCGGTTCTTCCTGGCGCCGGTCACAAGCCAGCGATTGTCTGGCAGCAGAATTTGCCAGCCCGCCACCCCGCGGCCATGAATGCGGCCGCTGTGAAGGCGATTTGCATCAGGAGGTGGTAATTTGGTTCCCCAACTGGCAATCAGGTTTCTGTCGGCATCATAAAGGGAGATATTCAAACCGAGATTTTCAGAAAGCTTTTGAACTGCCCGTTGTTGTTCCTGTTTTGAAGCGGATTGTGGTGCCAGCGATCCGGCGGCGAGTTTTCCGGCAACCTCAAAGGCTTCGCGGTTAAACCGGTCAGCGCCGGCAAATTGCCAAATAGCCCCTGAAATTACCACCACAAGCACCAGGCTGGCGATGATCGTCAGATATATCTGAACATAAAGGCGGCGCATGGTGGTTAATCCTGTGTGCGGGTAAACAAATATCCGGCTCCGCGAACGGTGATTACGCGCTTAGGTTTTTTGGGATTATCTTCGATTTCCGCGCGTATGCGGGAAATATGGACATCGATTGAACGGTCAAATGATTCAAGCGCCGTGCCCCGCAACGCGTCCATCAAAGCGTCCCTTGATAAAACCCGCCCGGCAGAACGGGCCAGAACATCCAGCAACTCAAACTGGTGAGATGTCAATGTACATACAATACCATCAAGACGAACTTCGCGACCGTCACGGTCTATTTCAAGACGGCCAAACTGCAACAGGTCCTGTTTGCTTTTACCGGATCCGCGCCGCAAAACCGCTTTTAACCGGGCCAACAGTTCGCGGGGTTCAAACGGTTTTGGCAGATAATCGTCCGCTCCCAGTTCCAGCCCGACAACCCGGTCCATGGCATCTCCCTTAGCGGTCAGCATAAGAATTGGAATATTGTCGGATTGTCGGATCGTCCGACATATCTCAAGCCCGTTCATGTCTGGCAACATAAGATCCAGGATAATTGCTTGAAAATTACCAGACTGGTGTTTTTGCAGTGCATCGGCCCCATTGGGCGCAATAAACACAGAAAAACCTGCCTCGCCGAGATAGTCTTTCACCATCTCTGCGAGGCGACCGTCATCTTCTACCAGAAGAATTTGAATACTCACGTATATTCAATCCCATATCAGTGCCGCCAGCGCCCTTTCATACCGCGAAATGTTTCAATCCGGTCTGCAACGGTCTGTCGCTGTTCGGCGGTGAGAATTTCGGCAGCATCAGCCACTGCTCTGGTGAGATTCTTGCTGATTAATTCCGCTTCAGCAAGCTTTTTGGCACGCATGGTCTCAAGTGCGGCACGATCAACGGTAGCAGCGGTAAGGAGCTTGATAGCCTCTTCGCGACTTTCGCGCATTTTGTCACGCATTGGCAACATGTCGTCAGCAACAGATTTGATCAATGTGACGAGTTTTTGTTTTTGATCATCTGTAGCATCAATTTCAACCGCCAGATGCCCCACAATCCGGGTTATCTGCTTTTCACGATCGGCGGCGCTCATCGAACCAAAATGTTTACCACCACCACGCCAGCCGGTTTTCCAGATTTTACCGGAACTGCCCGCATATTCTTTTTCAATGTTCACGTGTTGGGCCATACGACTGCCGGTATAGGCCTGTGCGCCCAATACAGTGGTCATTCCCAATACAGCAAGAATGCCGGCGGTGATGTATCGCCGTCTAGGTTTTTTGTGTGTCTGGGTGTTGTTGATATCATTGCTCATTATGGTTTCCTTTGTGATTGCCACTATGGCGATGATTTCAAAATAGGAGCGCAATGTTGCCGGTGCATTTCGAACCGGTAAAGAATTGTAAAGTTGCAGGGAGTGCAGTA
>JALTNS010000449.1 GCA_027000565.1 Rhizobiaceae bacterium
CAGTGTATCGAGCGAAACATTCACGCGCCTAACGCCATAGCCGGCCAGTTCAGCGGCATATTTCGCCAACTGCGAACCATTGGTGGTCAACGTGATTTCTTCCAGCGCACCGCTGTCAAGATGGCGCGAAAGCGAGCGGAACAGTTCCATGATATTCTTGCGCACCAGTGGCTCTCCACCGGTAAGCCGCAGTTTTTTGACCCCCTTGTGGATGAAGGCGGAGCACATCCGGTCAAGCTCTTCCAGGGTCAGGAGATCCTTGCGTGGCAGGAAAGTCATGTTTTCCGCCATGCAATAGGTGCATCGGAAGTCGCAGCGATCGGTCACCGAAATCCGCAAGTAGGAAACATCACGGCCAAACGGATCGGTTATGGTCGCTTTTGGTTTGGGCAATTCAATATCCGGCATTTGATCATCCACCATTTTTTGGAAGGGGCAATCTGACTTAAATTAACGACCGACACAAGGGGGGTGCAAACCATTCCGGGTCAACTGCATTCAAATCGGGTTGAAAAAATGCAATCCACGTCTATCGGTTTTTGCCGCGCAACCGCTCGCGCAACAGATCAATCAGCGCATCGGCTGCCTTTGGAATATTGGTGCCGGGGCCAAAAATCGCCTTGACCCCCGCATCGGTCAAAAAGTCGTAGTCCTGTTGCGGGATAACCCCACCGCAAATGACAATCTTGTCGGCAGCATCGAGGTTGGCAAGCTCTTTCAGCAACATCGGGGCAAGGGTCTTGTGACCGGCGGCGTGGGACGATATGCCGATAATATCAACGTCCTGTTCGATTGCCAGCCGGGCGGCTTCCAGCGGGGTTTGAAACAGTGGCCCGACATGAACATCAAAGCCAAGATCGGTGAAGGCGGTGGCGATTACCTTGGCACCGCGGTCGTGACCGTCCTGGCCCATCTTGACCACAAGAATGCGCGGATTACGGCCAAGTTTTGCGGCAAATTTGCGAATGTTATCCTCGACCGCGTTATAGGCACTATCATCATTTTCAGCGCCATATACACCTTTGATGGTACTGACCGTGGCGCTGTGGCGACCAAAGGCTTTTTCAAGGGCTGAAGAAATTTCGCCAACCGTGGCCCGTGCGCGGGCCGCCTCAATGGCTGCTTCAAGGATATTGCCTTTGCCGGAGGCACCAACATGAGAAAGCGTTTCAAGGGCCGCATCGCAGGTTTGCTGGTCACGATCGCGGCGGATGCGTTTAAGACGTGCCACCTGCGCTTCGCGCACCGCGGAATTGTCAATCTCGCGAATATCAATCATCGGCTCGGCGGTGGGGCGGTATTTGTTAACACCGACAATTACCTCATCACCCTTGTCGATGGCCGCCTGTTTTTTTGCTGCTGCCTCTTCAATGCGCTGTTTCGGCATGCCGGCGGCAACAGCTCTGGTCATGCCACCAAGTGCTTCGACCTCCTCGATCAGTTTCCAGGCTTCGCTGGCGAGCTCACTGGTCAGGCTTTCGACATAATAGGAACCGGCCAACGGATCGACGACATTGGTAATGCCTGTTTCATGTTGCAAAATCAGCTGGGTATTGCGGGCAATGCGCGCTGCCATATCAGACGGCAGGGCAATTGCCTCGTCAAACGAATTGGTGTGCAGCGACTGGGTGCCGCCAAGGGTTGCCGACATCGCTTCGTAAGCGGTGCGAACGATGTTGTTGTAAGGGTCCTGCTCCTGCAGCGATACGCCGGAGGTCTGGCAATGGGTGCGCAGCATTTTCGATTTTTGGCTTTTGGGCGAAAACTCATCCATGATTCGCGACCACAACAACCGGGCGGCCCGCAGCTTGGCGCTTTCCATGAAGAAGTTCATGCCGATGCAGAAAAAGAACGAAAGCCGCGGGGCAAAATCATCAACATTCATGCCGCGGGCAATGGCGGCGCGAACATATTCGCGGCCATCGGCAAGGGTAAAGGCCAGCTCCTGCACCAGATTGGCCCCGGCCTCCTGCATGTGATAGCCGGAGATCGAAATCGAATTGTATTTTGGCATTTCACGGGCGGTAAAATCGATGATGTCAGCGACAATCCGCATCGACGGATCGGGTGGATAAATATAGGTGTTGCGGACCATGAATTCCTTGAGAATATCATTTTGAATGGTGCCGGAAAGCGCAGAGGTTTTGAAACCCTGCTCCTGTCCGGCAACAATGAAGGAGGCCAGCACCGGTACCACCGCACCATTCATGGTCATCGAGACCGACATCTGGTCAAGCGGAATGCCATCAAACAGGATTTTCATATCCTCGACGCTGTCAATTGCCACGCCGGCCATGCCGACATCACCAACCACCCGCGGGTGGTCGCTGTCATAGCCGCGGTGGGTGGCAAGGTCGAAGGCCACCGAAAGTCCCTTTTGCCCGCCGGCCAGTGCCTGCCGATAAAAGCGGTTGGATTCCTCAGCTGTCGAAAATCCGGCATATTGGCGAATGGTCCACGGACGCCCGGCATACATGGTGGCCTTTGGTCCGCGCAGAAAAGGTTCCATACCCGGCAGGGTGCCAAGGTGGTCGATTTCTTCCAGATCAGCCTCAGTGTAAAGCGGCTTGATGGCAATGCCTTCCGG
>JALTNS010000450.1 GCA_027000565.1 Rhizobiaceae bacterium
ATACGCTTCAGGCGGCGATTTTCCTCGGCCAACGCCTTCATCTCCGAGATCATGGACGCATCCATGCCCCCAAACTTCGCCCGCCATTTGTAAAAACTCGCACTGCTCATTCCATGCTCGCGACAAAAGACCGAGGCGGAGGCCACCGAGGCCGCGGCCCTGCGGGCCTTGCTGAGCGCACGTGCCAAGGGGCCGTTTGTGCCGGCCCGCGACATGCAAAAGGGCATCTCGGCGATGCTGGCGGAAAAACGGCGGGTGCATGGGCTGGCAGATTGAGGTCTCAACGGCGGCACTGCGGGATTTCGAGCTGATTTTTGACCACCTGTTTGAAAGCTACACCGCGCTTGGGGACACCGTATCCGATGTGGCCCGTGCGGCGGCGCGGGTCGAGCAGATCGAGGCAGAGGCGCAGCGTATGTCAACGGCTCCGCTTCGGCGTGAGACCCATGACGGGATTTTGCCCAACCTGCGGCACCTGACCCTCGGGCGGGTGATCTATTGGTTTGTGCCGGACGAGACCACGCGGACCGTGCGGATACTGGCCATCTTCTATGGCGGGCAAAACCACAGGCTCCATATGCTAACGCGGCTTCTTTCTGAGGAATAGGGTGATGCATGGGCGCTATTCTGCGGGGTTTTTCTGTCAAAACCAAGAGACGTGATAATTGATTTTATTAGGTCTTGTAATTGGTCGTCACCACATGGTTTTCATCACTTTTGCGCAAAATATCCACCCGAGACCTACTGGAAATACCTGTGGTTTCAGCCACATAACGCGGCTGCTTTACCGATACTCGGGGTTTTGGTTTTGTGCTTCGCGGCTTTGGCGGCGCATGGTACTGCGTTTTGACATGGGCGCGCTTACGCCTTTGGTTCAGCGCAGGATCGATGATTATTTCCTCAAAATCGGGCTCCAACGTGACGGCAGAACCGAATTCAAGATCCTGGCTGCTGAAGACAAGGCCTGCATCGAGTTGTTCAAATGACGCCGATTTCAGTTTTTCAGCGGCTTTCATATTGAAAAACTCAGCCGGCGCAAACCATTCGACAAGCTGGGTATCCGATCTAACAGCAATCGGCTTTTGCCCCAGCCGCGCAGAATCCAAAGCAAAGCGGTCAGCACCATCTACCCGACCATTGCCGAATTTGTCGATCTTCACATTAAAAGGCACAATTTTTTGCCGCAAGGAAATCTGACCAGCGGGATGCACCTTTTTGCTCGCCTCTGCGTTTGTTTCCCTTAATATGGCGATGGTTTGTTCCGGTTCTGCGACCTGCCAGTTTTCGTCATCCTGCAACGCATCGCGCAAAAGCCGGGCAACATTATAAAGAGGCACCGCAACCGATTGCCGTCGCCCGACCTCAAAATCGAGGTTCAGCTTTTTCTTGAATTTGAGAATCTTGAATTCAGCATAGCCATCGATTTCCCACGGACCAGGCCCAATAACAGTTGCGGCAACATCCACCCCCATCAGGGTTGTTTTACCCATTTTAACTGTGACACCAAAGCCGACAAAAAAGTCAAAACCAAAGGGCGAAAACTGGATAAGCGCATCAAAACCAAAATAACCCTCGGCGGTAAATCCGGACACCTTGACCCAAATATCAATGCGCCCGCCGGCTTGAAAGGTGTTTGACGTCAAAGCAATATAACAAGACAGATCAACACTGGCGAGTTTACCCAAGGGCAGTGAGGCCTTCATCCTTCGTATATTCGGCACCCCCGGCGGCGGTGTGAATTTCGGGTTGAACCCGCCGATTGTTAACAGAAAATTCGGTTCTCCGGTAAAGCTGGCGCGCATTGCCATATCGCCCGACAATGTTAACAGATGCAAAATATGGCTGTCGCGAATGGTTGCATCTAATGCCAATGTGCCCTCGGTCAGGTTGGCGACGCCGAACACATCCATATTGATTTCGATGATGGCCGCTTCAGGCGTTGGCAGGGCTATTTTTACTTGACCGAGCAGCGCAATTTTTATCGGGTCCGGCAATTCCACGATAACGCCCAGATTTGCTGTCAAAATGGCCGGTGACCCCCAGCCTAGCTGTAACATCGCCCCAAATACGAACTGGTCTTGAGCCGGTGGAAAAACGGCGCGAATATCCGCCAGAATTTGCTGCGCATTGGCAACAGGATTTTCTGGGAACATAATAGAATCGAGCGCCCCGGATAACAGCCGGTCGCGCAGTGCCTCGTCGTCAAAAGTCCGGTGCAATCCGACCAATCCGCCAACACCACTAAGCGTTATGCCAAAACCTAGCTGTATGGGCGGGAATTCGCTAAAGACACTTAAAAACAGCGACCAGCCCTCGCTGCCATCGGGCATTTTTGTTGCCAATATGCCGATTGCCGACAACTTTAGCGATACAAATCCGATCTCGGCAACGCCGCCATATTCAAACAGATCCTCGTCATAATACAGGTATCCACCACCCGAAACCAAACCGCCCGCATCAATGGCAAGACCGACGCCCTTGGGCGGTTTGAATTCCAGTTTAAGATCAAGCGGCCCCAAAAGCCCAGATTGGTCACCCTCGGCCAGCGGAATAATTTTGGCCCGCAATCCGATGTCTTCGACAACAA
>JALTNS010000451.1 GCA_027000565.1 Rhizobiaceae bacterium
ACCTTTATGCTAGTGGATATCCGACACAAGAACTCGAGCATGGCGATAAGTTTAAACCTGAATCACTATATGATGAAGAGGAGATAGCGATGCCAATAAATAAACGCATACTATTTTTGTCCAGCGACAATTACCTTGGCCGGTTGGCGACAATTATAATGGCCGGTCGGAAGGGTGCTGAAATGAGGGTTCATAGATACTCCTTTTAAGTGATTATTGAGAGGGTTGAGACTGCCGGATTTCGGCTTGTCGTCTGCGGTAGCTAGGGGCCTTGATGTCCAACAAAACTGCGTGGTGAACCAAACGGTCGATGGCGGCAACGGTCATGATGTCGTCTTCAAAGATTTGGTTCCAGCCAGAAAAGGGTTGGTTCGAAGTGATGATCAAACTGCCTGATTCATAGCGGTGTGCGATCAACTCAAACAGCACATGCGTTTCATCTGCGGTTTTGCGCACATAGCCGATTTCGTCGATGATAATCAGATCAAATGCATCCAGTTTGCACAATACGGACTCAAGTTGAAGACTATTTTTTGCCTGCAATAACTGCTGTACCAATGCTGATGCATGACGATAAATAACACGCTTACCCTGCTCAATCATGGCATGACCAATGGCCGCTGCAAGATGCGTTTTGCCGACACCACTGGGGCCAAAGAGCAGTACATTGGTGGCTGATTTTAGCCAATCGCCAGTGTTACAAAGCGGTGAGATTGTTTGCTGGTAGGATGCCATCTCGCCGCCGAAATCGAACTGCATCAATCGCTTTCCAGGCGGCAACTTGGATTCACGAACCATGCGTTGTAACCGCCGTGTCTGGCGACCATTGATTTCCAGTTCACATAAAGAAGTCAGGAACTGGGCGTGAGTCCAATGATTTTGTTCGCCGCGCTGCTGCATGGCCTGCCAATGATCTGCCATACCTGGTAATCGTAGCTGGCGCAGCTGATTGAATAGAGCTTCGTCACTCATAATACTGAACCTCCAAAAAGCGCATCGTATTCGTCGAGTTCATGCTGTTCGCTTGTGACGCTGACCTCGCTTGGAGGAACAACACTGAACTGATTGCGTACCTCTTCAATACTGGGGAGCTTCGGTTGTTGCAGTACCCATTCACCAATCTCATCAAGCTGACCATCTTTGACAAGATACAGCAATTTCACGATAAAACAGCAGGCCATGCGTGGATCCAGATCTTTGTCGGCACGCTGCCAAATGGCTGCAAAACAATCATTAGGAAGAAGGTCATCGCGCAGCTTAGAGTTGCGAAATGCCTGCGGTTTTTGCACCAACCAGCTGATAACATGACGGAAATCAACATTGCGAGCACGCTGGTTTGGCGTTTCGCCATAGACCCGTTCAAGTGTCATGATGTGTTGATGATTATGATATATCTCCAACACCTTCTCATGCAGCTGAATATGCAGGTTCTCACCGATCAATCGTGATGGTACGGTATAGAGCGAACGCGCCACATGGATGGTGCTTTGTGTGCTGACCGATACCAGCATCTCATCGTAGTCCACACCAAGCTGAGAGGGCAATGGATTGAGCGCAGCTCGCTCTTCAATAAACCGTGCCGAACAGCGTTGATTATATTTATCCACCAGTTGATCAAGCCAGACTTGGAATGCTTCCACATTGATAAAGTCATTGGATCCACGAAGCATGAGTTGCTGAGATATACGCCGTTTTAGATGACCATGGGCACTTTCAATTGCACCATTTTCATGGCTTACACCGCGATTATTGCGTGTTGGCTTCATGTTATAATGATCGCAAAAGGCATGATACCGGTCAGTCAGATCTGTTTGTGTATCTTTATTCAGATTCTTAAAAGCAGCACTGAGACTATCCGTTCGGTGCTCCTTGGGTGTGCCGCCCAATTGCTGAAAAATACTATTCAGACTACTGCAAAGTGCAGTGAAAGATTCACCACCTTCAATAACTCGAACACCTGCCCAACCTGAAAATGGTAGACGAAAATGGAACAAAATATGCTTCAGTAACTGCCCGTTGATGGTGATGGCATAACTATCTTTTGGCTCGGTGAAATCCGAAATACCCATGATACCAGGTTGCTTGACCTGCCGGAATATCACCTCTTTCGCGGGGCCATATTTGGCCTGCCAGTCTCGCACACGTCGCTCCAACGTGCGACGAATTTTGTTTGGGTACTGACCAGGATAGTGATCCTGCAAATACTCATACAGCGTAACAGCCATCAGTGCTGGGTTCTTCTCCAACATCGGCACCAGCACCTCATCCCACACGGGAGAAAGCGGGTCTTTGCGGGTGCGCCAGTTGCGCGGTTTTCGATGGTTGGGACCACCTTCGCCTTTTTCCATACGCCGGCCAGAACGCTCAGAAATGTCTGCTTTTGCCGCCGAAATGCTTTGTGTTTTGCCACTATCTCTTGAAGACATATAAAGTGCGTATTGTGCTTTGTTGATCCATTTTCCAGACATTGAAATAAACCTCTGGAAGAATTTAAACACACAGGAAAATAAATGTGAAAAAACGGTCAGGATAATTGTCGCCATGCGGCCATTATAATTGTCGCTGCATATCACCGCACCGTATCG
>JALTNS010000452.1 GCA_027000565.1 Rhizobiaceae bacterium
TGGTCCAAAAATCACCCTTGGCACATTTGGCGAGTTCCACCCCAAAACCTTAAAAACGCTGGATGTCTCCGGCACCCTTTGCGGTTTTGAGATTTCTCTCAACAATATCCCGGAACCAAGACGCAAAGCGACCCGCACCAAACCACCCCTGATTCTTTCCGGTCTGCAATCGGTCAAACGCGATTTTGCCTTTGTTGTCGACCAGGATGTTGAAGCAGCCAAGGTGCTGCGCGCCGCAAATGGTGCCGACAAAAAGCTGATTTCGGCGGTTACTGTGTTTGACCTGTTTGAAGGGCCATCGCTTGGCGAAGGCAAAAAATCCATCGCAATTGAGGTGACTTTACAGCCCCGGGACCACACATTAACCGATAAAGAAATCGAGGCCGTATCGGCAACAATTATCTCAAATGTCGAAAAAACCACCGGCGGTGCCTTGCGCGGATAATGGGGGTCAAAGGTCAACCGCTTTATTTATCGACGATGATCAGCTAATTTGCGGCAACCGTTCTTACAAAGGTTGCCGCAGATGATTCGCAAACCACTATTGCAAACCGGAATTTTTCTTGCCGCAATTGCCGGGATCCTGTTGCCTGACACCGGTGATGGATATGCCCAGCCGGCACGGCAATTGTTTGCAGCAAAGCCACTGCCAACCACCCAGTCACCGGCCGCATACGGATTTTATTCCAAGGGCTGTTTGGCAGGCGGTGTTGCGCTGGCCAATGATGGGCCAACCTGGCAGGCGATGCGGCCATCGCGTAACCGTCGCTGGGGCCATCCAAAACTGGTTGAGCTTATTCAGCAGTTATCCATTGATGCCAAACGAAATTACGGCTGGAACGGCGTTCTCGTGGGCGACATGTCACAACCACGCGGCGGCCCCGTAAGCGGTCATGCATCGCATCAGATCGGCCTTGATGCCGATATCTGGCTCCGACAAATGCCAAACCGGCGTTTTAGTCAGCAAGAACGCAATACAACCAGTTCGACCTGGATGTTGAAAAAGGGCACACCCTATGTCGATAACAATGTCTGGACCAAAGCCCATGAGGGATTTTTAAAAACCGCTGCAAGTTACAAACAGGTTGATCGCCTGTTTGTTCATCCCGGTATTAAAAAGAAACTTTGCGATACGGTTCGCGGCGATCGCAGCTGGCTTGGAAAAGTGCGGCCCTATTGGGGCCATCAGTCGCATTTTCACATGCGGATGAAGTGCCAGGCAGGGCTTGGAAAATGTAAAAAGCAGGCCGCCGTACCAGCTGGAACCGGGTGCGACAAATCTCTCGACTGGTGGTTCAAGGTAGCCTACGCACCGAAGAAAAAGATCAAGAAACCAAAGATTATCGTAAAAAAGAAGAAGAAAAAGAAAAAAGTCCGGCGTTATAAAACCATGGCAGACCTGCCACGGGTTTGTCGCGTTGTACTGAATGGACCGGGTCCGGTTTCTCTGGCTTCTGTTATTTATAAACCAGGCTCTGCTGCAAAACCTGCAGTATCAACGACTGCCATTGCCATTGCTGCCTCAACCAGCGATAGCCCAGCGGCAAAGGCTGCCAAATCGGTTGTCAAAAAAACAATATCAACCGACAGGCTTACGGTACCAACCCAACGGCCTAAACCTTAATCTTCACCGCGATAACTGCCGCGCAGTTTTTTAACGGCACCGCGTTTGGTTTTAGAATCCATCCGCCGTTTTTTTGCTCCAAGGCTCGGTCTGGTCGGTCGGCGTTTCGGCGGTGGCGGTTTGGCCGCTTCGCTGATCAGTGCAACAAGCCGTTCACGCGCATCAGCCCTGTTTCGCTCTTGTGTCCGATGGCGATTGGCAGTGATAACGATCTCACCCTGCTTGTTGATGCGACCGCTGGCCAATTGCCGTAGTCGAAATTTGACATGCGCGGGCAATGAACTGGAACCCTCAATATCAAAGCGCAGCTGTACCGTAGTGGCGACCTTGTTGACATTTTGCCCGCCAGGCCCGCCAGAATGAATGAATTTTTCCTGTAAATCATGTTCCAGAATGAAAATACTGGAAGTGATCGGTATGCGAATTTCAGCCATCTTTTTTGTTCCAGATACAATCTGTCAAATTAAAAAGCACTACAACACAAGATTTGCAAGGCCACCTGCATTGACACAGGCGACCCGGTTCATGTCAAATAATCTCCCGATCGCCCTTGCAGGAAAGCACCCCATGGCCAAATCAAAATCAGAGCTTCGTTCGCGAAAATGGTTCGATAATCCTGACGACCATGACATGACTGCATTGTATATCGAACGATATATGAACTGGGGAATTACCCGCGAGGAATTGCAATCGGGCAAGCCGATCATCGGCATCGCACAAACCGGATCAGATTTATCGCCATGCAACCGTCATCACCTTGTTCTGGCTGACCGGGTGCGCGAGGGCATTCGTGAGGCAGGAGGAATTGCCTTTGAATTTCCGGTTCATCCAATCCAGGAAACCGGCAAACGACCAACCGCAAGCCTTGACCGCAATCTGGCCTATCTCGGACTGGTCGAAACTCTTTTTGGTTATCCGATTGATGCGGTTGTCCTGACAATTGGATGTGACAAAACC
>JALTNS010000453.1 GCA_027000565.1 Rhizobiaceae bacterium
TCCCAGAAGGAATTCATAGATCCACTCTCAATGCCTGTCACAAGATTGGTCAACACCGCGATTGATGGCGTTTCAATTGATTTGCAAGCGGTGAAAGAGGATATTATCCGTTTTGTCGGCAGTGATTTATTATGTTATCGGGCCGACACCCCTACAGAGTTGGTGGTTTTACAGAATAAACATTGGGATCCGTTGCTGGACTGGGCACATATGGCCTTGAATACACGATTGACGGTTCAACAGGGAATTGTTCATGTGGTCCAGCCAGTTGAATCAATCGCCGCATTTAGTTCCCACATTGGAATGATTGATGATCCGTTAAAACTGGCGGCTGTTCACTCTATGACTGCTTTGACCGGTTCTGCAGTGATTGCTATGGCGGTGTTAAAAAAACAAATTTCAGCAGAAAACGCCTGGTTATCCGCCCATGTGGATGAAAACTGGCAGGTTTCCCAATGGGGCGAAGACCAAGAAGCCCAGGCACTTCGTGCTGCTAAAATTATTGAGTTCGAAGCTGCTGTAAACTTGCTTGATGCACTTCGGTGATCGTTTGATCCTGCGGCTATTTCAGCCTTTTTGCATGCCAATCAATATGATCGCCCATGAAAGTTGAGATAAAATTATAGGAATGGTCATAACCCTCCTGCATTCTCAAAGTGAGGGGAATATTGGCTTTTTTGCATGCATCTTCAAACAACCAGGGTCGCAAACCTTCTTCAAGAAAACCATCTGCGGATCCCTGATCGATCAAAAATTCGTAAAAACGGTGACCGTTCTCCACCAGGTTACAAGCGTCATACTCATCCCAGCGTGATTTATCTTCTCCCAGAAAACGAGAAAATGCTGTGCGCGACCAGTCGGCTGTTGATGGGTGAACAATTGGAGCAAAAGCCGAGCAACTTTTGAATGTATCCGGATTTTTGAGCGCGATTGTCAACGCACCGTGCCCGCCCATTGAATGGCCATATATACCCTGTCGGCTTCGGTCTGCCGGAAAATTCCGAAATATCAGTTCCGGCAATTCCTCGGTGATATAAGAATACATTTGATAATTTTTTGCCCAGGGTTGCTGAACAGCATCGAGAAAAAACCCGGCCCCTGAACCGAATTGCCAGTTTTCTGCATCATCAGGAACATCGGGGCCTCGTGGTGAGGTATCCGCGCATACAATGATTAATCCATGGCGGGCGGCAGCACGTCGATACTCGCCCTTGTCCATAACATTTGCATGTGAACAGGTGAGTCCGGACAAATACCACAAAACAGGGCAGGGGCCGTGTTTAGCCTGTTGCGGAATAAAAACAGCGAAAGTCATAGTGCAGTTTGTCGTTTTGGAATTGTGGCGGTAGACGCCTTGGCTGCCTCCATGAGACTTCGATGTTGATAACGTTTCCATTTATAGTCCTTTTGCCATAACCGCCAAAATTCAATTGTTTTTAACAGGGCATTTCAGGTACAGCGCTTTACCCTCAATCATAATTGGCCATGACCGGTTGTTCTGTTTCAGTTTTGCAAACGCAATGGTAATTTTGGCCGTTGAGTTTGAAATTTCAAAGCCATCTTTACCAGTTTTAATTTTCCCAATCTTTAGAGTGGGAAAGACAAAAGATTTACGTGTTGCAAAGTCAATGCGACTGAGCCCGGTTGCGAGCTTTTGATAGAGTATAATTTGGCTCAGACTTTGGGAAACTCTGTTGGAGATAGACGAAATGTTTGTGGTGGGTTGTAAATTCAGGTTTTTGACGGAATTGCATTGCAGTGCTGCGATTTGCAACTGTGTGTTGGTTGTCGATATGGCCAGATTATTAGAGAACTTCGCCCAAGTGCCCGTAACCAATTGATAAAATGCGGCAGTTTTTTCGCTATTTTGTGCGGCAGTTTGCGCCAGCAAAGGGGTAGTAAATACCAGCGCAGCCAATACTATCGCTGGTCGCACAACAATCGTCTTACAGAATAGTGCAGCCATCCCCGGGGTTTGAAATGCAAACCGTATCAAAATTCAACCACGCTGCGGATTGATTTTCCTGCATGCATCAAATCAAACGCTTCATTGATGTTATCAAGCGGCAATTTGTGCGTGATCAAAGGGTCAATGTCAATTTTCCCCTGCATATACCAATCGACTATTTTTGGCACATCTGTGCGCCCGCGTGCGCCGCCAAAGGCTGTGCCACGCCATGAACGCCCGGTGACAAGCTGGAAGGGACGGGTGGTTATTTCCTGCCCGGCACCAGCAACACCAATGATTATGGATTCACCCCATCCTTTGTGGGCACATTCCAGAGCGGCGCGCATGACTTTGACATTGCCAATGCATTCAAATGAATAATCTGCACCGCCTCCGGTCAGCTCGACTATATGATTGACTAAATCACCTTCGGCGATTTCACCAGGGTTGACAAAATGGGTCATGCCAAACTTCTCGCCCCAGGCTTTTTTGTCATTGTTGAGATCAACCCCGACAATCATGTCTGCACCGGCAAGTCTGAGTCCTTGAATTACATTTAACCCGATTCCGCCAAGGCCGAACACCACGCCAGTGCAGCCGGGTTCTGCTTTGGCTGTGTTAATCACCGCGCCAATACCGGTAGTTACGCCGCAACCGATATAACAGACCTTGTCAAAGGGGGCGTCATTTCTGATTTTTGCCAAAGCAATTTCAGGCAAAACTGTAAAATTGGCAAATGTTGAGCAACCCATATAGTGGAAAATTGGTTTGCCATCGATGGAGAATCGGCTGCTGCCATCGGGCATCAGACCCTGCCCCTGGGTTGAACGAATTGCCTGACAAAGATTGGTTTTCGGATTAAGGCAATATTCACATTCCCGGCATTCCGGCGTGTAAAGCGGGATTACATGGTCGCCCTTCTTCAGACTTTTAACGCCCGGTCCGACGTCAACCACAACACCGGCGCCTTCATGCCCTAAGATAGCCGGAAATATACCTTCGGGATCTGCGCCGGAAAGGGTGAACTCGTCCGTATGACAAATACCGGTTGCCTTGATTTCAACCAGCACTTCGCCTTCTCGCGGCCCCTCCAGCTGCACTGTGGTAATTTCCAGGGGTTTACCTGCTTCAAAGGCGACCGCCGCTCTAACGTCCATAATATTCTCCCATATCAGTGCAATGAGTCACTAAACAGAAAAAAGCAGAGGTTAGTTGTCAACGCAAGTGCTATGTCTTGAAATTCCTGGTAGCAATGGCTGAAAATCAAAGTTTACCAAAATGGACAAGCAGGAATTCACCCTTGAGGCAAAGCCTGCATTTTTGTCAGGTCAATTTTAGGAAAGGTGAATACTGGTACAGCTTGTTTCAAAGTTGGTGGTGGTGTAACCGGATTGCTGGCTTGTTGCTTGCTCCAACTTCCCGTTGCCGGGTTGATTTTGAAAACTTCCTGACTCCCGTTTGAGTAAAACCTCTGGCGAACAATGATGCCATTATTGATAGTATCAAGTTGCCTGAATTGAATCGTTGGCTTGGGATTTGTGTTTTGTGCAAAGGCTCTGCCAATCGAAAACAAACCGGCATTTGATTTTGTCAAGGGTGAGCGAAACCACCGGCTGCCGTCCCCGTATCGTATAAATATGTCACCGCCCCCATAAACCGCGAGTTCCATCTCAACTTTTCCGGTTTGGGACTCAATGGGTATCTTCCCCCGAAACAGGGGCTCTTCACCAATATACTTCTGGAACAATTCCACATTGGTGGCCTCCACCGGTGTTCGTGGAAGGTTGTTCCAGGAAACCCAGATGTCGCCTGCCGCGTTAATAAGTGCTGGAACGACAATTAACACGCCTGTAATGCTTGCGATCAGCGTGCCAATCGATCTGATCTTGTTTGGTTTATTCGAGTGTGGATCCGCCAAGTTTGGGTCAGCCATAATATCCTCATCAATTCATTAAGAAGTTTCGCCGCAGCCGGGATTTGGTTACCTTGTGCGATACTGGTTTATCTGATGATGACATTACTTTGCGCAGCGATATGTGGCTTAGCTCACACAATTGCCGGGTTTGGTGTTTCCGAAAACATTGTTGAAATTTTGAAGGAGTGCCAGATCCAGATGTTCCATTGAGACTGGAAGTCCCAAGTCTACCAGACTGGTCACCCCGTGGTCAGTAATTCCACAGGGAACGATACCTTCGTAATGCTGTAAATTTGGTTCCACATTTATTGAAATGCCGTGAAATGAAACCCAACGGCGCAAACGGATACCAATTGCCGCAATCTTGTCTTCGCGCAAACGACCATCTGCAAGAGGCTGTTTTTCTGGACGTTTTACCCATACCCCAACCCGGTCTTCGCGGCGTTCTCCCTTTATATTGAAATCATCCAGCGTGGCGATAATCCAGTTTTCCAACGCGCCAACAAAGGCCCTTACATCCGGGTTTCGACGTTTCAAATTCAACATTACATAAGCCACCCGCTGGCCGGGGCCGTGATAGGTGTGTTCACCGCCACGACCGGTTTTGAATACGGGTAAACTTTCGGCGGACAGCAAATCGGAATTTTTTGCGCTTGTGCCAGCAGTATAAAGGGGAGGGTGTTCAAGCAGCCAGACACATTCCGCAGCTGCACCTTTCGCTATATCTTCGACGCGCCGTTCCATAGCTTCCACGGCGTATTCATAGCCGACAGGTTCCTGCGCGACGATCCACTCGACGCAGGCGGTTTTGTCGACTGAATGCATGTTCGAATTAATTCTGTTGCGGGGTGTTTTCACGGGATCTCGGGTTTTGACAAATTTCCTGGTACTTTGTCAGTTTTTGACTGGAATTACACGCAAATCCCTCGACAATTGCGAATTTATTACCACGAAAAAGGAGGTGTTGATATTAATGGCGATTGGCCCTTGTGCCACCTCTCCATGTTTGCTAAATGCGCGCGACCAGTGATTTTACACGATGCGGTCGTGGCGGAACTGGTAGACGCGCAGCGTTGAGGTCGCTGTGGGGTAACTCCCGTGGAAGTTCGAGTCTTCTCGACCGCACCATTATTTAGCTAAATATAGCTTACGCTGTCGCTCTACGGGCTTTTCTCCGCGGGGGCGGGCAATGTACAGGTCAACTCTGCGGTTAACCAACAACACTGTCGCCGCAACCGAACACGCTTCAAATGGCGCTTCGGTTGGTGTTCAGATACTGCCGACTGAATCCGGTGATCCTGCTGGCACCACCACACGGGTGTGTGCGGTTTGCCGGACACAACGTGAGCCATACCGAATAACCGGTTTGCGGCTGCGTTTGGGACAACCGAACCTGATGTGATTGCGGCACCGGCATCCTCGCGGGTGGCGCACAAGCGCCGGGCAATTCTTGGCGTCCAGTCTGTATCCCAAAATACACGAAACAGAAAAGGAAACCTGCCGGTAACTCAGGTTGCATCAATATCAATCTTTCGTGCGCTTGAACGTGTAAATAAAGATGATTTGTCGCCGGATCAACTCAAATGCAATTCCTTGAAAAAGTCGTTGCCCTTATCGTCAATGACCACGAATGCCGGAAAATTTTCAACCTCAATTTTCCAGATGGCTTCCATTCCAAGTTCGGGATATTCAAGCACTTCGACTTTTTTAATGCAGTCTTGCGCCAGTCTTGCTGCCGGACCGCCGATAGAACCGAGGTAAAATCCACCATGCTTTTTGCAGGCATCACGTACCTGGCGTGAACGATTACCTTTTGCCAGCATAATCATTGAGCCGCCAAATGACTGGAACTGATCGACATAGGCGTCCATGCGCCCGGCAGTAGTCGGGCCAAATGAACCCGATGCATAGCCTTTGGGGGTTTTGGCAGGACCGGCGTAGTATACCGGGTGCTGTTTGAAATATTCCGGCATATCCTGGCCGGCTTCCAGGCGTGCTCTGATTTTCGCATGGGCGAGATCACGGGCAACAATAATAGTACCATTCAAAGACAGCTGGGTTTTAATCGGGTGTTTGGTGAGTTCTGCCAAAATGTCTTTCATCGGCATATTGAGGTCGATCTCTACAACATTTTCCGAAAGACTGGATTCATCTATATCGGGCATGTATTTGGACGGGTCGGACTCAAGTTGTTCGAGAAATATGCCGTTTTTGGTGATTTTCCCAAGTGCCTGCCGGTCGGCGGAACATGACACACCAATACCAATTGGCAAAGATGCGCCATGGCGGGGGAGGCGGATTACGCGTACATCGTGGCAAAAATACTTGCCACCAAATTGTGCGCCCACACCTAGTGACTGGGTTAGTTTTTGAATTTCCTCTTCCAATTCCAGGTCGCGGAAAGCGTGACCATTCGGTGAACCTTTTGTCGGCAGGCTGTCCAGATAACGGGTGGACGCGAGCTTGACCGTTTTGAGGTTTTGCTCCGCAGTGGTGCCGCCAATTACGATTGCCAGATGGTAGGGTGGGCAGGCGGCGGTGCCGAGAGTGAGAATCTTTTCATGTAGGAAACTGATCAACCGGTCGTGGGTAAGCAGGGACGGGGTGCCTTGATAAAGAAAAGTTTTGTTGGCGGAGCCTCCGCCCTTGGCAACAAACAGAAACTTGTATTCGTCTTCACCTTCAGAATAGATATCGATCTGCGCCGGAAGATTGTCCCTGGTATTGACCTCCTCGAACATTGAAAGAGGTGCCAGTTGGGAATAACGCAGATTCTTTTTATAATAAGCATCTAGCACCCCCTGGGCGAGCAGTTCTTCGTCATTGCCGTTGGTCCAGACAAGCCGACCCTTTTTGCCCATTATGATCGCAGTACCGGTATCCTGGCACATCGGCAAAACGCCGCCGGCAGCAATATTGGCATTTTTCAATAAATCGAAAGCGACAAAGCGGTCGTTGTCGGTGGCTTCCGGGTCGTCGAGAATGGATGCAAGCTGCTTTAGGTGGCCCGGGCGCAACAGGTGATTAATATCTGAAAATGCGGTCTCGGACAGCAGTCGCAATGCTTCTGTTTTAACTTTGAGTAGTCGTTTGCCTTCAAATTCGCCAGTGCTGACATAATCAGAAGTGAGCTTCCGAAAAACGGTTTCATCCTGTCCCAGCGGGAACATCTGATTTTTGTTCTTTTTCATAGTGCTCTCCTGGTTTGTAACATTCAGTTGTTTTCATGTAGCTGCTGCGCAAAACACTCACAAGTGTTTTGACAATAGCGACAATTCCAATAGGGATGAGTATCGGTAATTATTGCAATAGAGGTTTGGTGTGCAATAGTTATTGACTTGGCCTGACTTGCCGAGTAGTTCCCTTAGGGAAGAAATGGAATTTGCATCAGCGAGGGTGGAACGTTGGGCAGCGCAGTCCGAAATATCTGGAATAAGATATCTACCACCCCTGGTACGGCGGTCGATCCTGCATTCTGGCGCCATCGGGCGACAGTTGCCGCGCTGCTTTTTAAGGTGATGCCGATTGACGGTGAAATTCATGTCTCGGAGCAGGCGCGATTGAAACGTATTCTTGCAGACGAATTTTCAATTGACGACGATGAGGTGGATGCGCTGGTATATGAAGCGCAGCTCGAAGTTAATGTTGCGGGAAATATTGCCGAGTTATCCAAAAACCTGAAAGCCGCCCTTACCCACAAAGACAAGTTGAATTTAATTTCCCATATGTGGGAGATGGTTTTTGCTGATGGCAGACTTCACGAATACGAACTTTTACTGGTTGAACGGGTGGCTCTTTTGCTCGGTGTTGCGCCAAACGAAGTGACCAAAATGATGAACAGTGAACGCTCAAATTCCAAATTCTAGAAACTGTTCGTCTTTGTATATCAATACCTGAAACATTGAATGTTCATATTTTTACATGGCAATGATAAGGCTATCTGTCATTTCCGTTGATATGCGCCCGCGATGGTGGCTGAAAGAAAGACAATTTTAACCTCTGTTTTATAGTTAATGAATATCTGCAGAGGATGTTTTAATGACCAAATTAGATTTGCCTGATCACCATACTAACGCCGATTCTTTGCTGGATATTGCGGCATGGCCGGAGGTGCTGAATTCCATCGAGGTCGGGGTGACGGTCATTTCGCCCGATCTGCGGTTAGAGTTTATCAACGACACCTATCGCAAGATCGTTGATATTCCAGACGAAATTCGTCCGGGCGACGCTGCATTCGAACTCTATCTCTACACGGCCAGTCGAGGTGACTATGGTGAGGGCGAACCCGAGCGTCTGGCAAATGAAAAGCTGAGAGCCATCGCTGATGGCAAGTGGTCTGACGGTATCCATCAAATGAGCAACGGGCGAATCAACAGGATTCGCAGGGACCTGTTGGACAATGGATATATTGTCACAACGATTACTGATATTACCGATATCCGTCAGGGTGAAATCCGAATTTCGGAAAATGAAAAGCTGATGTCCTCAGTGCTGGAAGCGACGGACCAGGGCATCATGATTGTTGATCGGTTGGGTACCGCTGAAATGGTCAATTCGGCCTATATCGATATGCTTGGATTCGGCGAGAATTGTAACAGTGAACCACAATCCTATTTTGAACTGATCAAGGGTGCCTGGAAAGAAGGCAAGTTTTATAGCGACGAGATCAACAACATGAGCGAAGAAGAATTTCTCGCAAGAACTGTTGAAATGGTCGAGAAATCCTCCAGTGAACCGCAAATGCTCAAGCTGGCCAATGAACGCTATGTTCGCTTCAGCAGTCGTGATATAGAAAATGATCGCAGGATATTCACATTCACCGATGTGACTGACAGCAAGATGCGTGAAATTGCCTATAATCGCGCCCGCAAAGAATCCGAAGATATGCTGGTCGATTTCCGAGCTGCGATAAACAATATGGATATTGGTCTGTTGCTGCTGGATGCCAATTTGAATTCGGTCATAGTCAATGATGCTTTTCACAAAATCTGGAATACATCCGACGCGGAATTTAGCGAGGGAACGCCGATGAGAGACTTCATTGAAGTCAATCGGGGCAATGGCATTTATGACGTGGAAGATGATGACTGGGATGAATACGTCCAGCTGCGGGTGGAGGAAATCGGGGCAGGAGACATCGCGCCGCGCGAAATGGTGCGGGCGGATGGCAAGACCCTTATATATTCCTGTATATCGCTGACAGGTGGCCAGCGGTTGGTGCAATATTCCGATGTGACTGAATTCAAACAGCGCGAAGCAGCGCTTGAGCGGGCGCAGGCCAAGGCCCAGATAGCTGATCGTTCGAAGTCAGAGTTTTTAGCCAATATGTCCCACGAAATTCGCACGCCGATGAACGGTGTTATGGGGATGGCTGAACTGTTGGCCAAGTCTGAGCTGAACTCCAAACAGAAAATGTTTACCGAGGTAATCCTCAGTTCAAGTTCGGCATTGTTGACAATAATCAATGATATTCTGGACTTCTCCAAAATTGAAGCTGGCAAGCTGGAACTTGATCCGGCGGAGTTCGATTTAAGTGCAGCAATTGAGGATGTGGCGACTCTGGTATCGACCAGTGTTAACGAAAAGAATCTTGAACTTATCGTGCGAGTGCAACCGGATCTGCCTGACCGTGTGGTTGGCGATGTCGGACGTATCCGGCAAATCCTTACGAATCTCGTCGGCAATGCGGTGAAATTTACTGAATCAGGTCATGTGTTTGTTGATGTTTCCGGCCACGTCAAAGATGGTGCCGCTGGATTGAAATTTACAATTGAAGATACCGGAATTGGAATCCCGGAAGGTCAGTTGAAGACCGTGTTTGACAAGTTTTCCCAAGTCGATGGTTCGTCGACAAGGCGCCATGAAGGTACGGGTTTGGGGTTGGCGATCACCAGCCGTCTGGTTGAACTCATGGATGGTGTCATAGGTTGCGAGAGCACTTTGGGAGAAGGATCAAAATTCTGGTTTGCCATTGAGGTGCCTGTTGGAGTTGAAGTTGTTGATAAGCCACCTCAATCTATTGATATTTCCGGCAGCCGAATTTTGGCGATTGACGATAACAAGGTAAATCGCTCCATTTTGCTGGAGCAATTCTCGGCCTGGCATCTTGACGGAGCAGAAGCTGCATCCGGCCTTGAAGGGTTGGCGATGCTGCGCCAGGCAAG
>JALTNS010000454.1 GCA_027000565.1 Rhizobiaceae bacterium
CGGCAATTTTTTCCGCTGTTTTTTTGATGGTGACGGTTTTATTGTCGCGCCGCTGACCGCCTATTTACCGGTAGCGGCGATGGGCGGAGTAATTCTCATCGTAGCCTATAACCTGATCGATTTTCATCACATAAAAAATGTCCTTAAAAACAGCCCATCAGAAACTGCCATTCTATTGGTAACGTTTTTTTCGACTTTATTTCTGGAGCTGGAATTTGCGATTTATCTTGGCGTAATTCTCTCGCTTGTTTTATTTTTGGCACGCACTTCCATCCCGGAAATTCCGACCCTGGGGATTGATGCCGATAACCCAAAGCGCCCACTCATAAATATCAACAAAAAACCGGTCAACCAGTGTCCACAGCTAAAAATTATCCGTATCGACATGTCTGTTTATTTTGGTTCGTTAAACCATATTCAGGACACGATTCATAACATCGTCGAAAACCAGAAGATTTATCATATCTTGATCGTTTCCAGCGGCATCAACTTTATTGATCTAAGCGGTGCTGAAATGCTCATAACAGAAAACAAGCGCCTGAAGCAGCATGGCGGAGGCTTGTATTTTACCGGATTGAAATCAAAGGTGTATGAATTTGTCGCCAAAACCTATTTTTTCCGGGAAATTGGAAATGACCATTTCTTTGACAGCAGAAATGAAGCCATCCGCAGAATTTATAAAAAACTGGATAAAGAAGTCTGTGAATCGTGCAACGCACTTGTATTCAATGAATGCAATTAAGGCAATTAAGGCAAAAGAAGAGAAGAAGAAAAGAAGAAAACAAAATAAAAAACAAAATAAGACACCCATAAAATAAAACACACCTCCCAGAAATATTTGCGTTTGCAGCAACCTGATCAAAAATTGATGATTTTTTCCGGACAAGGCAACAAATCGATAATTTTCCAGAAAACAAACTATTTTTCCGAATGAAGGACAACAGGAATCCTTCACCATTTACTCTGGCGACCTGAAAACAGAAAAATGAAAAAGTGATTGACTGCTATGAGGGCAATGGTTGTCTTTGTTTATAAACACGCTTTCCCGCAGATTGGCCTTTCAACCAGCATTGACCTAATCGGTTGGCAAACTGCTTCAGCTTTTCCAGCGTACCTACGGCCCGGAAAAACCGTCGGTCGTAGCGGTTGATGGTATCCAGCCAGGCTTTTTGTTCAATGCCCAGCCTGGACAAAATGGGGAGGGAGATTATCTGCAATAGCGTCTGTTTTGTCATCACGTACTGGGTTGAGGTCTACATAGCTCATACAGGTGAGTAGGGCCTGTCATCCAGGAGTGCCTGACTTTTGTAGCGTCCTTCCCAGAATCGTCCTGTGCAGTTGTCTTCTGTATTGGCCTGCCGGGCCAGGGATTCATTTAAACAGCGCATGAAGCAGCCCAGGCTTGTCAAACGGCTACGCCATTCCTGTACAAGCTCAGGCGCTTGTTTTTGTTCTGCTTTACTCAGGTGTTCGCCTTTTTTCATGCGATCAATTAACAGGGGGGCTTTGAATAGCAGGGTCCAGCGTTCAATCACTTTATTAGTGATCATGCCTGGGTTTGGGTGTCAATTGATTTATGGGTGTCTCGGTTTTTGCTGTTGCAATCGTGCTCGATTAACTGGAGACTCCAGGATCATCCAACCCATCGAAAAAAATCAAATTCAGCGCCAAAAGCAAGATGGACATTCGCACATTATGCGTCATATACCAAACATCTTAAAAAGCGAACAATGAAAGCATGAACATTGAAATAATTTTGTATCCCACATTGCTGGCGATCCCGGGGATCATATGGCTCGTTTTTCAGTTTATAAAGTCTCAAGAGACTGAAACAAAAAAATGGCTTTGGTGGCAACTATCGAAACTGATTTTATCGGCTGTAATAATTCTTTCTGTATCCGGCTGGACTATCTTTAGGGGTTTTATGGCATTACTTGGGATGGGTGATTTTGTAATATGGATCGCCATTCTATTTTTTATTTATGTTGCAACCAGTTTTCTATTGGGACGATGGATCAAATCAACCCGGCTTGGAAATATCTCAGCCTCAATCACGTTTGCAGTAATTGTTGCATATTTTGGTCTTATAAATCCGATTCTTATTGTTAAGCCGCTGGCAGACGAAAACATTGCCACTGCTCAATATTGGATGGGGTATTTTCATGAAACAGGAACAGGGGGTACAACAGGAAAAAATGAGAAAGCTGCAAGGGAATGGTACAGCAAAGCAGGAAAACAAGGGCATATAAATGCCGCACATGCGGCTATAAGACTACTTCCGTTAAAAAATTATGACCGTATAGCATTATTAAAATTGTTAGCTGCCAATGAGCCAGATGGGGGGAAATATTATGATTTATGGCAATCAACATCTTTTATGCCCTACTCATCAAAGTTTGAACAGGAAAGTGATGCAGACACAGGGCAATCGGGCTTAAAATGTCTTGAAAACGGGATTTAGATGAGGTACTGAGGTTAACCATTTGAATGGTATCAAATGAAAAAACCAACGACAGCCTCAATACTTCATCACTTCTCCAGCATAGA
>JALTNS010000455.1 GCA_027000565.1 Rhizobiaceae bacterium
CCCCAGATGCAATGGGGGACTGATGACGATATGAAGATCATTCACATCGATATCGACCCCGATGAAGTTGGACGCATACAAGGCCCGGAAATCGGCATTGTTGCGGACCTTGCCGACGCGTTGCCCGAATTGCTGGCGTCATTGAGTTCCCGGTTTGGGGCGTTGAGTATTCTGCCCATAGTCCCAAGGGCAGGCGAGGCCGCTTCAAGGGTTCTGGTCAGGGGGATCAAAGGTTCGCGCGCACCGGCAAAACTATTGTCACCGCTAATCCTGCATCTGGAAAAAGGGCATGATTTCAGCCCCGAGGCGGACAATATTTTTAGTGGACGGGCGCGGCTGGACTGGTAGTTGGGCATAAGCCTTCCTAGATGTTAGGCTAACCTGAACGTCAGGCGCATGGATTTTTGGATCAAGGAAAATAAAAAATGGCTGATGAGACCTCTGGCACAGTTGCTTCGGGTATTCGTGGAATTTGGAGCCGAGCCGAAGAAGCTCTTGGTCTGAACCGCCCCATGGTGCCGGTGGTGCGTCTGCACGGCACCATATCACCCGAACAGAAACCGGGTCGCATAAACATGGAAAACGCCAGTCCGGTTCTTGAAAAAGCCTTCAAGATGAAGCGCGCCAAGGCGGTGGCTATTGTCATCAATTCACCGGGTGGTTCTGCCGTGCAGTCCCGGCTGGTTTCCAACCGCATTCGCCAGCTCGCTGATAAATATCGCAAGCGCGCCCTCATTTTCATTGAGGATGTTGCGGCGTCCGGGGGCTATTTTATTGCCGTTGGTGGCGACGAGATCATCGCTGACCCGTCCTCGATCGTGGGCTCCATCGGTGTGATCTATGCCGGATTTGGTTTTGAGGAAGCCATTGCCAAGATCGGGGTAAAACGCCGGGTGCACACAGCGGGCAAGAACAAATCCATGCTCGATCCCTTTGTGCCAGAGAAAAAGTCCGACGTTGAACGGCTGAAGATGTTTGAAAACGACATCCATCAGATATTCATTGATCATATCAAGCTGCACCGGGGGAAAAAGCTGGCCGCCAGCGACGACGAACTGTTCACCGGGGAGTGGTGGACCGCCATTCGGGGTCTTGATCTGGGGCTGGTCGATGCGCTGGGCGATATGCACTCCGAGTTGCAAAAGCGTTTTGGCGAGGATGTGGTGTTAAAGCCGATCAAAGCAAAGCGCGCCCTGTTCGCCATGCCACGTATTGGCCTTTCCGGTGGCAGTTTTTCACAAAATATCGGAGCCGACCTGATCGGGGCGGTTGAAGAGCGCGCGTTGTGGTCGCGTTTTGGACTTTAGGAAAATACCAATTGATCGTGCGATTACTGATTTATCTGCTGATATTTGGCGCCATTTACTGGGGGGTCAGAAGAATTCTTGTCGACTGGCGCAACCGTTTCGCCGAGGTGGATAAAGCCACCCGCGAGCGCGACCTCAAGGAGCGAGAACGGCCCGGTGTGGTCGAACTGAAACGCGACAAGGACGGTGTGTTTCGCCCCGGAGATGACAAAAAAGACGAGGACAACAAATAATTGCGATAAAAAAAGAAATTTATCGTAGCGCTGCCACGGCCTTGAGAAGGATTTTGTAGGGCAGCGAACGCGAGGCGAGCTGGTTGACAGTGCCAGAAACAAAAATCGAATTTTCGGGTTCCGCGTAAAGAAATGCCCCCGAGATGCCCGAGTGGCCGACCAGATCGGGTTGTTTTTGAAAGAACGTCATGACCGGGGGCAGGCGGAACAGCATCACCCCTGTTCCATATTGCAGGGGAAAGAATATCCGCCGCCAGCGCGCCCTCATCTGTTCAAGCAGTTTTGCTGAAAACAGCCTGCCGTCAAAAAAAGCCTTGATGAAAACCATACCGTCGGCAGCGCTTGAAACCACGCCGCCATCTCCGGCAACGCTGGTCATGACCAATGGTATGTGCAGTTGTTTGTCGCCATTTCTCAAGGGGATGACTGCCCGCGCCCGCTGTGGGCCCTCTGCGTCAAAAACCCAGGTATTTTCAAGCCCCAGCGGGGAGGCGATATTCTGCTCCACAGCCCTGGCGAAACGACACCCGTAAACCTTTTCAATGATGGCGGTCAGTAGCTGATAATTGGTGTCCGAATAAAAGGCCCGGCCCGGTGTGGAGGGGGCAAACGCCGGCTTCATGCCTTTTTTGAGCATGCCGATCACCGTTTCAACATTGTAGGCGCTATCGTTTCCTTTCAGAATTTCACGGGCAAAAACCGTCCCGTCCTGTTGTTTTTGCTCGAAATAGTCGGGCAGGCCGGAAGTATGGGCCAACAGGTTTTCAACCGTAATTTTATCAGTGTGGTCCACATTATTGAGCACATGCAAAGCGTCAAGATATCCCGGTGCAAAAAACGCTGTAATCGGGGTATCAAGTTTCAACTGCCCAACTTCGACTTGCTGCATGATCAGGGCGCTGACAAAAAGCTTGCTGGCGCTTGCAAGGAAATAGGGGGTGTCCGGCCCGATATCCTGCCCCTGATTTTCTCCCAAAAAGCCCGATGCGGTT
>JALTNS010000456.1 GCA_027000565.1 Rhizobiaceae bacterium
CGGATTTTTTTCTTTTTCACCCGCAGAAGTTCCGCGCGAAGCGCGGTCGGCGCTACGGATTTTTGGAGTGTATGAAGCTGGTGAAGCATCAAACTGCAAGCCGCTTCGTTCAAGTAGCTGCAAAGCGTCACGCACGTCACAGGAACACAGTTCTTTCACCAGGTCGATAATATCTCCGCCACGGGAAAGGCCATGATCATACCACACGTTCTTTTCGGTGTTGATTTTGAAGGAAGGGGTTGCATCCCCATCCCGAAGAGGGCTGGAATACCATAATTCCTGGCCCGCCAATCGGGCGCGGGCAGGGAGATAGCCTTGCTTTTCAAGAAAGGCGGCTATCGGAATAGTATGGGCTTGATCAATTCTCATGGAAAAAGCTTAGGAAATATTAAGCCAGTAGCGCGTGGCTTTGCGTTCGCCAGTGCGCCGCAAAGCGCCTTTGGCCACCAGGTCGCCTAAATCGCGGGTGGTTGTAGCGCTCGTGGTATCGGTGATTTTCATATAATTCTTGGCACTCATACCGCCAATAAATCCGTCCGGCCCCGCATCAAACATGCGGAGCAGCGCTTTTTCTTGCCGTACGTTCAACTGCCCGCGTAGGGTATCCAGCAGGCGAGTTTTGGAGATTATGTGCTCGATGAGGCTGGCGGAATAGGCTTGGGATTTCAGCGCCGTTTCGGCGAACCAAAGGAGCCAAGGCGTGACTTCCAAACGCTTATTATTCGCTTCAAGCGCATCGTAATAATGCTTACGGTCTTTCTCGATCTGCCGAGACAGGGCCAAAAGGCTGGGCTGGCCGAGGCTTCGGGTGAATACATGTTCGCTGATAGCCCGCGCCAAACGCCCATTTCCATCCTCGAATGGGTGGATCGACACAAAATACAAATGCGCCAATCCTGCCTTGGTCAAAGCCCCAAGCTGGCTTTTTTGCATCCAGTCAAAAAAGGCCTGCATGTGCGCGGGAACATCTTTTGAAGGCGGTGCTTCAAAATGCACTTTTGGTCGATCAATTCGACCGGATACCACCTGCATAGCGTCCGCGTGCTGCCGGTATTCTCCAATTGAGTGCAGGTCTTCACGGCCACGACATACCAGCGAATGCCAACCTAAAAGTGTTTTTTCATCGAGCGCTGAGCCGGAGCTTTTGAAGCAGGCAACCATCAATTCCGCAATACCACTTTCAGCGGGCTTGCTCTTGAGGGCCGCTTGCATACCGAATTGTCGTCGCACCGAAGATTGCACGGAATCTCGGTCGAGATATTCGCCTTCAATCTCGGAGCTTTTCATGGCCTCATCGGAGAGCAGGTTTACCTTCACTTGGTCTTGATGATCCTGGCTTAAATGCTGCCACGCCCCAGCCAAACGACCAGAACCCACAAGAAATTGGCGTTCCATTTCTTGCAAAGCTTCACTGTCAAAACACCAATTAGGCCAATCCGGCTGTTGCCAATTCCATTTCATGATCGATAACCTTACATTTTATCCATCATAATATACCTAAAATATGATGGATAACAAATTTGTTTATCCATCATAGGTTTTAGAAAAAATGAGAGCTGCTTTATAGCGTAATATTAGGGTCCAAGAGGACGGTGTTAAGATTGAGTGGCCCATCAATAATGTAGAGAATGAAAACTTCATCTTCCTCAATGAGGTAATAGATATTATAGCGCTTTTCATAAATGAGGCGATATAAGCCTTTGTCTTCATTGAAAAGATGACCGAGCTTCGGAAAAGCAGACAAATTTTTGACGATGAAATTACCAATGTTGTATTGAAAGTCGTCGGCATATTTTTCTGAATAACTGAGCTGGTGGATGTATATCTCAAAAAGACCAGCTTTTGCGTTCTCGGTAATGGTTACTTTCATGGGGTGTTTGATAACTTAGCCTTAAATTGCTCTAAACGACGTGTGGTATTTTTAGGTGTCATTTCTTCATACCGACCAGCTTTAATGTCATCCATCCCACGTTGAATCCCTGCGTCAACATGATCTTGGAATAATCTTTCAGCCTCTTGAATGGATATAGTGATTGCGACAGGTCTGTTTTGCTTTGTAATAACAACCGGTTCGTGTTGAACTGTGTCTATATAAAATCCAAATTCTTTGCTTGCAGCTGAAGCGGTCATTGTTTTCATGTTCATAAGTCCATCGGTTAAAGAATTTAATATCCGCATTTTACGGACTTTACGGAAAAAGGCAAATTCTTTTCAGTATAACAATAAGGCGATATCCCAATAAATATCCCACCCAAAGAAGAGAGGAGGGGGCTTGCACTGAGTCTTGTAAGTATATCGCTGCCCCTTCCTGTCAAAAACCGCGCTTCCTTCGTCGCGAACGGTTTTCGAGCCCTGCGGGTGACAGGTGCGGGGAGTGCGCGATAGCCTTCCGGCGTCTCAGTTCGAGGCAATTTATTTCCTAGCATTTTGCATATGACGAACGCACGAACACGAGCTATTGCCGAGCTCAATGATACGGCAAGAACCACATTTATGGGCTGCAAGTTACTGCTCACCAGTGGCGT
>JALTNS010000457.1 GCA_027000565.1 Rhizobiaceae bacterium
GATCACGTCGATCTGCAAAAACAGCAAATTAAGCGTTTGCTGGGCTATTTCGGGCGGCGGTTGAGAGCTGATCATCGGGAACAAAACCCGAAGCTGGTGGCCCCGGTCCAGTTCCCGGGTTGCAACGGTTCGCCCGGTTGCATTCTTGATCTCTTTTAGTCCACGGTCGCCATGAACAGCGCGCAAAACGAATGTAAATGTCTTGCCAAGTTTTTCATAAACCCCCGATACCGCAAGGTCGCCATAATCCACGTAAAGCAGATGCAAGCCTTCGGCGAACAGTCGAAACGGCTCCGAGCGCAAGTCCAGCGCCGCAATTTTTTCAATATTGTCAGCAATCAGCATCGGATATTCGACAAGAAAACCGAGAATTGTACGCACAATCCGGCTTTCTTCGAGCTTTCTGGAAATCTCGGCTGCCGCCTGGTTCGAAATCGGTTTTGATTTTCCCGAGAACATGCTGGCCAGCCGCAATCGCACATGCGAGCGGTAATATTTACGAACAATCTCGTCCTGAATACTGTTGGCATCCTGAAAAATCAGCTTTTCAAACGCCGCCTTTTGTTCCGGGCGGTCGATATTCATTTCCGAAAGCCGGCGGGAGATGAAGAACTCGTGCAGCGGCTGGGCCGCTTCAAGCAACTCATCAAAGGCTTTTTTTCCACCGATTTTGACCACATCATCCGGGTCCTGGCCATCCGGCAACAGGCAAAAACGCAACGAACGGCCTGAAAGCAGTTTCGGCAGGGCCAGGTCAACACTGCGATAGGCGGCGCGCAATCCGGCCTGATCACCATCAAAACAAAGCACCGGCTCCGGCGACATGCGCCACAGCATATCAAGCTGGCTGTCGGTCAAGGCCGTGCCAAGCGGCGCCACCGCGTTCTCAATACCGGCCGCATGAAGCGCGATCACATCCATGTAACCTTCCGCGACAATGACCGATTTGGCATCAATGATCGATTTTCGTGCACGGGCCTGATTGTAAAGAACGTGGCTTTTAGAAAACAGTTCGGTCTCCGGCGAATTGAGGTATTTTGCCGGCACGTCCGGGTCAAGCGCCCGCCCGCCAAAGGCAATCACCCGCCCGCGTGTGTCTTCAATCGGAAACATAATGCGGTCGCGAAACCGGTCGTAGGAAACAGCAATCTCGGGACCGAACACCACCAGCCCGCAAGCCTCGATCTGCTCTTTTGATACATCTTTGGAAGCAAGATACTGTTTCAACCCATTGCGGCTTTGCGGTGCATAACCAAGCCCGAACGCCTGTTGCACCTGCTGCGACAGACCGCGTTCGCGCAGATAGGCGCGGGCTTTTGCGCCGACGGCGGTTTGCAGCTGATCCTGAAAATACTGCGATGCGAGTGTCATCACGTCGTAGAGTGTTGCCTTGACCTTTTCCCGTTCTATCATCCGCGGGTCGACAATTGGCATCGGCAGGCCGGCCTCATCGGCCAGCCGTTCAACCGATTCAGGAAAACTCAATCCTTCGAGTTCAACCAGAAAACGGAAATGATCACCTGAAACACCGCAGCCAAAACAATGGTAGCGGCCTTTTTGGTTTTCGCAGTGAAAAGAAGGGGTTTTTTCGCCATGAAACGGGCAACAGGCCCAGTAATCACCCTTGGCCGCCTGGGTTTTGCGCTTGTCCCAGGTCACACGGCGACCGATCACATCGGAAATCGGCACCCGCTCGCGAATCTGGTCAAGAAATGAAGGTGAAAAGCGCATCTTTTGTTCCGGTTTACAGTCGTCCTTCCTATATAACACTAACAAGATCAGAACCTATCGGAAATAAAAATGAATCCACAAGACCGGAAAGAACACTGGGACAATGTTTATGAAAACAAGTCGCCAGATAATGTCAGCTGGTTTCAACAGGAACCAACCACATCCTTGCGCATGATCCATGACACCGGGGTCGAACATGATGCGGCAATTATCGACGTTGGCGGCGGCGCGTCGGTTCTGGTCGACCGGCTTCTCGATGCCGGATACAGTAATTTGTCGGTACTCGATATTTCAAGCTCATCGCTGCAACACACCAAACAGCGATTGGCTGAGCGGGCAGATCAGGTTGACTGGATCGCCGCCGATATTACGGAGTTTTCACCACCCCAACAATATATGGTCTGGCACGACCGCGCGGTGTTTCATTTTTTGACCAAAAAACCCGACCGTGAAAAATATGTTGCAGCGGTAGCCCATTCTGTGCCGGTTGGCGGGCATGTGCTGATTTCCGCCTTTGCCATCGGTGGGCCGGAAAAATGCAGCGGATTGGAGATTGTGCAATATGACTCGCCAAAGCTGATGAACGAATTTGGTGGAGGCTTTGCGCTGGTCAGTGAGATATCGGAGATGCATATTACGCCAGGAGGCGGGGAGCAGAAATTTTCCTGTTTTCGATTATCGAGGAAATTTTGATCGGGTTTTGTCAGTCTAACCCAGCAGTTCCTTGATCACGCCGCTGGCCTTGCCAAAATCCATTTGGCCCGGATAACGCTCTTTCAGCACCGCCATGCAT
>JALTNS010000458.1 GCA_027000565.1 Rhizobiaceae bacterium
TTGTGGTCTGCCGGTTTGGGCCATCATGGTTATGCCAACACCGATGGCGAACAAATAGGTCCAAACGGCATTTTTATGGCCAAGTGACGGGGTGGATTTTTCAAATGCAGCGATAAACTGTCGGGCAATCGGATCATAATACCGCTTGGTCAAATCAACCGAGCGTGGGTCGGCAGAACTGGCAGTGACGACGAGAATACGGGCAAAACTGTTGGACCCACCGGCGATTCTGTGACCGACCTCAAGGGTAGGGCGCAGCAGGACATCGATCACGTCGGTAAGAGCAGGCTTCTGCGACGCCGCCAACAATTTTGCCAACCGGTCTTCTCGCAGCTGATTAATTTCGCCGCTGCGTCGTGCTACCACTGCATCAAACAACTGTTCTTTGGTGTTGAAATGATAATGTATTGTTGCCTGTGCAACGCCGGCTCGTTCGGCAATGTTGCGCATGCTTGCGCCGTTAAAGCTTGAAGTGCCAAATTCGGTTTCCGCGGCGTCCAGTATTGCATCAAATCGCGATCCGGCGGGATCCTGGACAGGTGCATAAGGCTTGGAGCCTTGCGGAAGTTCAATCCTTTGAACGTTGTTTTTCATGCAATTTTTAACCAAAAACTCCAGTTCGAGCGGCAGTAGAGTGTGCAGGCGCAGCTTCCTGACTGATCGCTCAGTCAGGAAATCACAGATTGATTTGGGTGTCAAACTGATGGCATTCTTGAAAACAGCTGGAGCCGCATAGTTCTGCGCCCAGTTCTAAAAGCAGAAAGGCCATGTGATGAAGCTTCTCGATACCCATCAGCATTTGTTGTACCGGGGACACCTTTCCTATGAATGGGCGGATGGCTTGCCAGCCCTTGCAAAAAAAGATTTTACCATCGGTGACTACCAGCGGTTGACCCAGGGCCATGATATTGCCGGTTCTATTTTTATGGAGGTCGACGCGGTCGATTACCATGAAGAAACCAGGTTTATTCGTCGGCTGACAGAAGACCCGGCCAGCAAAATTGTCGGAATGGTTTCGTCCTGCCGACCCGAAACGGATGAGGGCTTTGAACCATGGCTGGATGAATGCAGCGCGATGCCGGTTGTCGGTTTCAGGCGAATTTTGCACGAAGCGCCAGACGATTTGTCGAAGTCTGAAAGTTTTCGCAAAAATGTGCGCGAAATCGGTAAGCGTGGTCTGGTGTTTGATATGGTTTATCGGGCTGATCAATTGGCCATTGCCCGTGAATTTGCGCAAGCCTGCGATGAAATGAACTTGGTACTGGATCATTGCGGGGTGCCGGATATTTCGAGCGGTGAAATTCAAAACTGGCGTGCCGGTATTTCGGCATTGTCCGAGTTGCCGCATGTGAGCGCCAAGTTGTCAGGTGTTCTGGCCTACTGCACGGACGGTGAGGGAACACTTGATAATATTCGCCCCTATGTGGAGCATGTGATCGAAAGTTTTGGCGTAGAACGTTTGGTCTGGGGCAGTGACTGGCCGGTGGTTAATCTTAATTCAGACCTGCCGCAGTGGATCGATATATTCACCCAACTTGTTGCCGGTTTGAGTGAAGATGAAAAAACGGCAATTGGATACCTAAATGCGCAGCGAATTTACAATGTGGCTGTTGATCGCTAATAACAGCCGACAACCCGCGCCTTTTGTTTGACCAGCGCCAGCACCATGTCGATGGTGGGGGTGGGAAGGTCGGTAATATTGCCAAGTTCCTGAACTGCGGTCACCAGTGCATCGATTTCCATTGGCCTCCCGGTTTCAAAATCAACCAGCATCGAGGTTTTATGAGCACCGACGGCGGCGGCGCCATCTATACGCCTTTCCACATTAATCGGGAATGTTACGCCAAGTGCTTCACCGACTGCCTGCGCTTCCAGCATCATGCTGCGGGCAATCGCACGGATGTCCGGGTCGGCGCACAGCTGTTCAAGAGTCGCACCGGTGAGAGCCGAAATTGGGTTGAAGGAGAGATTGCCCCACAATTTTATCCAGATATCATTTCGAATATGTTGCCTGACCGGCGCCTTGATACCCGCAGCAACCATAATCTTTGAAAGTGCGGTTACCCGTTCAGAACGCTCCCCCATTGGTTCACCGAGCGGAAAGCGGTCGCCACTGGTATGGCCGATAACACCAGGGCTGGAAATCTCGGCTGCCACATAAACAACGCTGCCGATAATCCTTTCAGGCCCGATGGTTTTCCAGATTTTGCCTTCGGGATCGACTGCCGCGATATGTTTATTGCGGTGAGGCCCGTCATGCTTGTAAAAATACCACCATGGTACACCATTTTGCGCTGTCACCACGGCGGTATCGGGGCCCAACAGGGGCTGCAGTTGATCGACAATTGCTGAAACAGAATGGGCTTTAAGCGCAATGATTACATAATCTTGCGGGCCAAGTTCTGCGGGATTATCCGTGGCCTGGACTTTGCAGGTAAAAGTTTTGCTTTCAATATCCAGTGAATGCCAACCCTGTTGGTCCTTGTAAAGGTATTTAAAGGGGTTGTAGGC
>JALTNS010000459.1 GCA_027000565.1 Rhizobiaceae bacterium
GATACCGCTTGCCTGCAAGGGCCTGGAATTCAGGCACATCGGCACATCGGCCCCAAGTTGTTTCGCAATGGCGTCAATTGCAATCCTGTTGCGGTCAAGCGCCCACAGATCACACAGCGCCATCAATGTGGCGGCCGCATCCGCGGAGCCTCCGCCAATACCGCTGGCAACCGGCAGTTTTTTTTCGAGCCGGATATGCGCACCGGGTGTTTCAATGCCAGCCTCAAGGGCATGTTTTTTTAACAAATATGCTGCGCCCAAGACCAGATTGTCGCGATCCGTTTTAAGGCCTGATGCAAACGGGCCGCGAATTTCCATCGAAATATCACGAGCTGGAGAAACATCAATGCCATCGCCAAAATCGCAAAAGACAACCAGTGTATCCAGCAAATGATAGCCGTCCGGGCGTTTGCCGGTCACATGCAGGGCCAGATTTATTTTTGCTTTAGCCTGATATTGCGCCATTGCAAAACAATCCCGGCTGCCTTCAGGTGATCCGGATCAAAAGCTCAGGATTTTTTCTCCGGTTGGTCAGCCGATGATTCGTCTGAAATCTTGGGCGTCGTATCTGATTTGGATTTGTCGAGATCGGGCAATCCGTTTTCCAGTTTCAGCTTGATTTTGACAATCTCTTCCTTTGCCGGTTTCAGATCGAGCGCATGGCTCCACTGGAAGGTCGCCTCCAAACGCCTTCCAACGCGCCAATAGGCATCACCCAAATGGTCGTTGATGGTTGGATCTTCTGCCCTTTTTTCGACTGCCCGCTCCAGTTCTCTCACCGCTTCTTCATAGCGACCAAGGCGGTAATAGGCCCAGCCAAGACTGTCGATAATATAGCCGTCATTAGGCCGCAATTCGACGGCCCGCTGGATCATCTTGAGGCCACGCTCAAGATTGACATTCGTGTCCACCCAGGAATAACCAAGATAATTCAGGACATTGGGCTGATCAGGATAAAGTTCCAGTGCTTTCAAAAAGCTGGCTTCCGCCTTTGGCCAGTTTTTAGCCCGTTCATTGGCTATGCCATAGCGATAAAACAGGTTCCAGTGAAACCGTTGTGGTTTGGCGATCTGTGCAATTGCCGATTCGTAGACCTTGGCTGCGTCCGTGTATAATTCGTGGCGTACCAGCATCTGCCCATATGAGAGCGATGCAACCAGATCCGTCGGATCGTCCTGCAACAGCTGGTCCATCTCTTTTCTGGCTTCCTCAAGTTTGTCGAGTTCGTCCAGATTGAGCGCCATTTCCAGTTTGGCAATACGGCGGAAGGGCGAGTCTTCGGATATCTTGCTGAACAGCTTGTTGGCCCGGGTGGGCAGGCTTTGGCTGTCAAACAAGTCTGCCAGCGCCAGGGTGCTCACATCAGTGCCGGGAGCAAGCACATTGGCCAATTGCAAATAAATCAGCGCAAACTGCTTACCTCCCTCACTGTTGAGCACAGCGCCAAGATTATAAAATACTTCCGAAGCGCCCTGCTGAACCGAAGAAATCAGCGGGCCTGCCGAGCTGCTATAATCGATTTCGCTCAACAATTTGACAAGTGCAGGTGCCGAGGGCTGAATTGCCAGCCCGATATTAATGGTGCTTCTGGCATCTTCGACAAACCCGGTTCTGTATTGCAATCGGGCCAGCGCTTCCACCGAACGCATATAGGTATGCACCGCGGTGGTGCCACCGGCCCGGTTGTCAACGGCTCTTTGCAGGCGCGCCATGGCGTCTGAATTGTTGCCTGCAAGAGCGGCGATCAGGCCGCCATGATACTCGGAAAATATCTTAAACCAGCTGGGCCCTTCCAGCGCGTCTATGGTTTGCAGCGCTTCGTCAGTTTTGCCAAGCCCCTGTTGCGCCCACGCCTTGAGCATGCCGGTCAACAATCGTTCAAGGTCTCCACGGGATGGTGACGACAACTGTTTTACCGCATTTGACCAGGCCTTGGTGCGGATGGAATCAACGCCCAAAACCACCGAAACCAGTGGCGGTGAATTTTTCAAGGATTGAATTTGTTTGCCGAGTTTGACGCTTTCATCGAAGTCGCCGTTACTGACCAGGGTCAAGAACGCATTTTGTTTCAGGAACTCATTATCCGGATCAAATTTCATCGCCTGGCGGTAAAAGTCGACCGCCGCATCAGTATTTCTGTCAATTGTTGCAATACGAGCGGCAAGATAAGTACCCGACAAGGAATAACCTATATGTTTTTCCGGGCCGCTTTCGGTGGCTATGGCTGGCATGGAAACCAACAGCGCAGAAGTCAGCATCAGGCTGGAAACGGTCGCACGAACATTCATTTGCGGGACAAGCTTCAACATCGAATTTACTTTCATGAACATCCTTGCTTGGTTAATTGCAATTGCCAGTAGCAGCGGTGGGTAATGATAGCCATAGTGGGTATACAACGGTTAAACACAGGTTCCCTTTTAGCAGGTTTGGCGTCTAATGCGATTCATATTCGGTTGATAGGTGTGATGATGGACTTTTAGCCCGCGCAAGGCAAGATTTGA
>JALTNS010000460.1 GCA_027000565.1 Rhizobiaceae bacterium
CAGCTATGCCTTCGATCAGAATATCGATTTCAGGCATATCAAAACCAGTGATTTCAATGTCAAATTCAGGGTAAAGTGTAATCAGGCCATCAAGCTCAAGAGCAAGAAGCTCATGATTCCAACCCGCATTTTCAGCGATCTTATTATCAGCAAGAATGTAGGCACGCTTTTGCGCTTCTGACAGATATTCAATGCGCAACGTCGGTACATTGTTTATACAAAGCAGCTTAGCCGCATGAACACGGCCATGGCCGGCAATAATCTGATTATCACCGTCAATTAAGACCGGGTTGGTAAATCCAAATTCCTTTATTGAATCGGCAATCTGCCCGATTTGTTTATCAGAATGGGTGCGGGCATTGCGCGGATAAGGTTTAAGCGCATCAATTGATGCAAGTGTGAAAGGAGGCAATTCGTTAGCCATGGGATAAAACTCCATATTATCGGAGCCCAAAACAAAAACGCGGACTCCGGAATGATTTTCCGAAAACCACGTTTGTCCCATGACAAATTGTGGACTGTTCAAAACAGGTCGAGCATGCCATCATGCCAAGTCTGCTTAACAATCAAAGATAAACACTGCCATGCAGCATTTAGAGCAATGATCTAAGGCAACGTGTATTTAGGTTGTTAATGGCGATTGTGCAAGCTAAAATTTCAAAATAGCCATTTTTCCAAGTCAGAATTCCGCAAACCTCAGTGAAACACATTGAATTTATAGAGACTTTCAGATTGAAACCAGAAAAATACATCAAATGCCATGATAATAACCATTGTCCAAAAATATCAGATACGGCTGTAATTGGTCGTTCCGCGGAACTTTGATCATTCGCTTTGCAGATTATGTGAAATCAATATCAGTAACATCTGCAGAACCACAAAGAATACCCACTCCACGACCCTTGGCTTAGCTAATTGGTGACTCTTTCTGAGGGCGCGTATTGAACCTTTTAGTTTCCCTGTTCCATCAGGATAATACCCTGTTATCTAAAAATGGTTCCCTGTTGTTAGAAGCAAATACCCTGTTTTGAAATTTAATGATTCCAAACGTAAGTCACTGTATTTACTCATCTATTCCTGGGATTCCCCTCCAAATCTCACAATTATTGCGACAATTCCCTGTATTTTCCCTGATAACAGGGAAAACCATCAGAGACAGGTTCGCATCAGACCGCATCCACCGCCATTTTCCCAAGGTCCGACCCGGAGACATAGGTAACAGATCGTACCTAAGACATGGGTAACCGTTCGTACCGAAAATAGTATTGCAAGCACCTCAGAACAATCGAGCTGTTTGCCCAACAGCCGTTTCCGCAGCAATCTCGTGTAAAATTCCAGGCGCTCATCAAAGCCATGCTGAAGAAAACACCATATTTCTGACAACCAACACGTGCCATACGACAAAGATCACTGCTGGATAGTTTCAGTTTATACGGAAACAGTCTAGGCGATGAACCACATCCATGTTCGGGATCCAGCTATAAGACTCAACCCAGCGTCAATCTGAATTCGGGATAGTACGGCTATGCACCAAGATCATTTACGACCGTCGCACCGATGATCGCGCCGGGAGTTCCATCTTCAGTCATTTCCTGAAGTAAAATAGCGCAGGAATCGAAACCGGATCGTTTGAGTTCCGAGATTGGCAGATCAACCGAAATCGCGCCTGATTTTAACATGCCAAGCATCTGGGTTTCACGCACAATATTTCTGTAAACAATGGTCTTGCCGCGGTTTTCACCACGTTCAATCTTCACCTTGCTAGCACGATTGAAAAATACCATGTAAAGGGTCGGATCATTTTTATTGGCCGAAATATCATTAACCCTGATCCGCATTTGGCCATCGACGATTTTAACATCAATCGGCACGGTCAGGCCCTTGCCTTCCTTTCGAAAACCTTTCATCAGGCTTTCAATTTTATCCTTGCGGGAACCAACCGTGTGGTCGCGACCATTCACGATCGCCTGGGGAGTGTAAATCTGGCGTTCCTGAAGGGTTCGTGCATAACGCTTTTGTCGTTCAGTAAAATCCGCCTTCGAAAAGGTGTCTTTCCAACCCAGATAGTTCCAGTAATCCACATGCCAGGAGAGAGTCAAAACGTCATCATCATTCTCATAACTCGCCATGATTTCATCAGCCGGTGGGCATGATGAACAACCCTGCGAGGTGAACAGTTCAATCACCGATTTTGGTGTATAAATCTCGGCTTTGGCAGCCAGTGGCAAAGCTAAGGCGACAATGGCAGCCATGCCCATAATTCGGAATAAGGATTTTTTCATATCGACCCATCTCTTTCGTTGAAATATCCGTACATATTTCCAATTTCAACTGCTACTCACGTTGCAGTGAGATCAATCACAGATTTGCGAGAGTTATTTTATCTGCAAATTGCAGCCTGTTAAACAACAGGCCTCAAGAATTCCGGCATCCAACCTGTTTTTTCTTGACTCCGCTCACTCACTCAATGTAATAGCCTGCGTGATTGAGGCGTGGAACTAACCGCACCCTATCTTTTCATGCAACAGACTGAAAAAGACGCTCCGCTGCAATGTCGGTGAGATCGGATTTGAGCACAAGGAAAAAAAGATGTTCGCAGTCATCAAAACCGGCGGAAAGCAGTATTCTGTATCCGCCAACGACCTGTTGAAGGTCGAGAAAATTGCCGGTGAACCCGGTGATATTGTAGAAATTTCCGAAGTTCTAATGGTCGGAGATGGCGACAATACAACAATTGGTGCGCCTTACGTTGAAGGCGCTGCGGTTGCAGTTGAAATTATCGAGCAGGGCCGCGCCCGCAAGGTAATCGCTTTCAAAAAGCGTCGCCGTCAGAATTCCAAACGCACTATCGGCCATCGCCAGCACTTTACCAAGATCGAGATTTCCGAAATCCTGACGGGTGGTGCCAAGCCATCCAAAAAGGCCAAAGCCAAGCCCGCCGCTAAGGCGAAACCGGCCAAGGTTGAGGGTAAGCCTGTTGCTGAAAAACCAGCCAAGGCAGAAAAGAAATCCGCTGAAAAAGCACCCGCTGCAACCCTGTTTTCAGCACCTTCCGGTGATGCCGATGATCTGAAAATCATCAATGGTATTGGACCGGTTGCCGAAAAGCAGCTTAACGAACAAGGCATCACAACCTATGCACAGGTTGCAAATTTCAGCGATGACGATATTGTTCGCATCGATGATGCCATGCCGTTTTCAGCCGCACAAATTGAAACATGGCGTGATCAGGCAAAAGACCTGATCAAAGGTAAATAGGAAGGACTGACAGATGGCCCACAAAAAAGCCGGTGGCTCCTCACGCAACGGTCGTGATTCCCAATCCAAGCGCCTTGGCGTTAAAAAATTCGGCGGTGAAGGCGTGATTGCAGGAAATATTATTCTGCGCCAACGCGGCACCAAATGGCACCCGGGTGAAAATGTTGGTATTGGCAAAGACCATACCATTTTTGCAACAACTGAAGGTGCCGTGGCTTTCCGCAAAAAAGCCAACGGTCGCACCTATGTATCAGTCATGCCGAAAACCGTGGCAGCAGAATAGCCGGAATTTATTTACCGGCGTCACATCGACCCGGTAGATCAGTCAGAAAATGATCAAGGGGAGATGGGGCGCCGTCTCCCCTAGTCGTTTTGGAGGACTAAAATGGTTGAAGAAAAGCAATTTCAGGATTTGGCAGCAGAAAACACCCCAGATCAGGATTGGTGGTCGCTGACGCGCAAGAGCAGCATTTTATTGACTGAGAATCTGATTTTGCGAAAACTGCAGAATTCGGATGCCAGGCCAATGGCGAAGCTGGCGAATAATTTTGCTGTGTCCTCAATGACCGGTCGTCTGCCCCATCCATATTCCGAGCAAGATGCTTCACAATTCATAACCCGTTCGGCCTTACCGGAAACCCGCGGCTGTACTTTTGCCGTAACCTTGGCAAAAAGTGCTGCCTTTATTGGTGTATGTGGCTTGCGCCCTTCGGAAAAAAACAACGGCCCCTCTTTGGGCTATTGGCTGGGCGAACCCTGGTGGGGCAATGGTTATGGCACGGAAGCCGCCCATGCGCTGGTTGATTTGGCATTCAAAACCACCAACCACGAAAGGGTCAATGCATCCTGTCGGGTTATCAATCCTGCTTCGCGGCGGGTACTGGAAAAATGTGGTTTTCAGCATGTGGATACCGGCATGATACAATCTGTGGCCGTCGGCAACACGGTGCCAATCGATCATTATGTGCTGGATCGCAGTACCTGGATCAGCCTTAAGGCCTGGAACGACAACGCCTAGTATCGGTCATCGCAACAACCTGACAGGAGCCGGAAATGAAATTTCTTGACCAAACCCGGGTATTTATCCGCTCCGGTGATGGTGGTGCGGGTTGCATTTCATTCCACCGCGAAAAATACATCCAGCTCGGTGGCCCCGACGGTGGCGATGGCGGTCGCGGCGGTGATATCTGGGTTGAGGCGGTTAACGGCCTCAATACCCTGATCGATTTTCGTTACCGCCAGCACTTCAAGGCAAAAACCGGTGTTCACGGCATGGGCCGAAATCGCAATGGCGCCAAGGGCGACGACATCATTATGAAGGTCCCGGTCGGTACACAGATTTTCGAAGAAGATAACGAAACCCTGATTGCTGACCTGACATGGGAAGGCCAGCGGTTCCTGATTGCCAGGGGCGGTAATGGCGGATTTGGCAATGCCCATTTCAAAACATCGGTCAATCAGGCGCCGCGCCGCGCCAATCCAGGACAAGAAGGCGAGGAACGTTGGGTTTGGCTTCGCCTTAAACTTATCGCAGATGCCGGGCTTGTTGGTTTACCCAATGCCGGAAAATCAACATTTCTGGCAAGTGTAACTGCGGCGAAACCAAAAATTGCCGCCTATCCATTCACCACCCTGCACCCCAATCTGGGGGTTGCACGCATCGATGAACGGGAATTTGTCATTGCTGATATTCCAGGCCTGATCGAAGGCGCGCATGAAGGTGTTGGCATTGGTGACAGGTTTTTGGGTCATGTGGAACGGACACGCGTCTTGTTGCATCTGGTTTCCGGCACCGAGGAAGATGTGGCGCTGGCCTACAAAACTGTAAAGAATGAGTTGCATTCCTATGGCCACGGTTTGAAAAATAAACTGGAACGGGTGGTGCTCACCAAAATTGATGCGCTCACAAAGGATGAGCGCAAGGAGAAACTGTCTGCATTGAAAAAAGCCAGCGGCCAAAAACCGCTGCTGATGTCGGCCGTCAGCCGGGAAGGTGTTGACAATGTACTGCGATGCCTGATGGATGTAATTGTTGAAGATCGCAACGCTGAAAATCCGGAGGAACCGGATACAAGATGGCAGCCGCTACCGGGTGGTTGAACCTCGAGCCCAATTGACTAAGCCAAAATCAGGCAGCAAGTTGCAAATTATGAAATCCGCACTTTCCAGATATAAACGAATAGTTGTCAAAATCGGCTCATCGCTGCTGGTTGATCCGAGCGACGGGCTAAAGACAGACTGGCTTGCCAGCCTCAGTCAGGATATTGCCGGGCTTGCCTCAGATGGTGCGGAAATTCTTGTGGTTTCATCCGGTGCGATCGCGATGGGTCGAAAGATCCTCGATTTACCGACCCGCCCGTTGAAACTGGAAGAAAGTCAGGCAGCAGCCGCTATAGGTCAAATCGCCCTTGCCCGCGCTTATTCTGATATTCTCGGCCAACACCGGATCAAGATCGGCCAGATATTACTGACCCTTGGAGACACCGAAGATCGCCGCCGCTACCTCAATGCCCGCAATACAATTTCCACCATGTTAAAATGGCAGACTGTTCCGATCATCAATGAAAATGATACGGTTGCCACGTCGGAAATTCGATATGGCGATAATGATCGGCTGGCCGCCCGTGTTGCGTCAATGATGAGTGCTGACCTGCTGGTTCTGCTTTCGGATATTGACGGGCTGTATTCCGCACCGCCAAAGGAACGTCCCGATGCCCGGTTTATCAAGCAGGTTGACGTAATAACCCCCGAGATTGAAGCCATGGCCGGTTCTGCCGGGTCGGAATTGTCTCGCGGCGGCATGGTCACCAAGATAGAGGCGGCAAAAATCGCAACCGAAGCCGGAACCACTATGGTGATTACCACCGGATTGCAAAAAAATCCGCTGGCCGCATTGGAAAAATCCGGTCGGGCCACCTGGTTCAACCCGCAGGCAAATGCCAGAACTGCCCGAAAAAAATGGATCGCCGGACAATTTGAAGTTGCCGGTTCTCTGAGCGTCGATCACGGCGCAACAACCGCCCTTGGGCGCGGAAAAAGCCTGCTTCCAGCTGGTGTCACACACGTTGAAGGCAAGTTCCAGCGTGGTGATACGGTTGCCATAATCGATGTTCATGGACACATCCTCGGGCGCGGACTTGTGACACTTGATGCGGAGGATGCGGTCAAGATTATCGGCCGAAAAAGCGATGAGATCGCCAAAATCCTCGGATTTGAGCGGCGTTCGGAAATTATTCACCGGGATGATATGGTGCTTGTGGCCGCTTCCATTCAGGATAACCAGCAAGAGGTATAACAATGTTAGACAATATCAGCACAGATAACGTTGTGGATGTGATGGCTGCAATCGGTAAGCATGCCCGAATAGCTGCCGACAAGCTGGCAAGCGCCGACCCCGCGTCCAAAACAGCCGCACTGCAAGAAGCGGCCAATGTTATGGATAATAACCGCGCTGATATTCTTGCTGCCAATACCAAAGATATGCTGCGCAGTGAAAAAAACGGTCTTTCAAAACCAATGCTCGACCGGTTAAAACTTGATGACAGTCGCATCGATGCGATTGCTGAAAGCCTTCGTTCAATTGCAGTAATGGACGATCCGGTGGGCAGTATCATTGCCGAATGGGACCGGCCAAATGGCCTGCACATAGAACGGGTACGCACACCGATCGGCGTAATCGGAGTTATTTTCGAAAGTCGGCCCAATGTAACCGCCGATGCCGGCGCCTTGTGCCTGAAATCAGGCAATGCGGTTATCTTGCGCGGTGGTTCTGATTCATACTATTCCTCCCGCGCCATCCATGATTGTCTGGTTGCGGGACTTCAAAGTGCAGGCCTGGATGAAAATTCCATTCAGATTGTACCAACCACAGACCGCGCCGCAGTTGGCGAAATGTTGCTGGGACTGAGCGGTAATATTGATGTAATTGTACCGCGTGGTGGTTCTGGTCTGGTGGGCCGGGTACAGCGCGAAGCACGGGTGCCGGTTTTTGCCCATCTCGAAGGGCTGTGCCATGTCTATGTTGATGCAACATCCGACATCAAGATGGCCTGCGATGTGGTGGTCAACTCAAAAATGCGCCGCACCGGTATATGTGGTTCTGCTGAAACTCTTTTGGTTGATCGTGAGGCTGCCAATACACACCTGTTGCCAATCATTCAGGCCCTGCAACATGCCGGATGTGAGGTGCGCGGGGATGCTGAAATTGAGATCCTTGCACAAAATATCACTACCGCCACAGACAAAGACTGGGCAACCGAATATCTCGATACAATTATTTCCGTAAAACTGGTGGACGGCGTAAATGGCGCCATTGATCATATCCGCCAATGGTCGTCGCACCACACTGAAGCGATTATTTCAGAAGATACCGGTGCCGTTGAAAAATTCATGAACCAGGTCGACAGCGCCATTTTATTACACAATGCATCGACCCAATATGCTGATGGCGGCGAATTTGGCATGGGCGCCGAAATCGGTATTGCCACCGGCAAAATGCATGCCCGCGGCCCGGTGGGAGTTGAGCAACTATGTTCGTTTAAATATTGTGTGCGTGGCAATGGGCAGGTTCGCCCGTGACAGGTCAAAAGGTATCACCATTGATATCGTCACGCCGGTTAAAAGAATTTTACCGCCTGCCATACTGCGAACCGGGCCAGCGCATCGGTCTGTTTGGCGGGTCGTTCAATCCACCCCATGACGGCCATGTGCTGGTTTCTGAAATTGCCTTGAAACGGCTTGAACTCGACCAGATCTGGTGGCTGGTCACACCTGGAAACCCGTTAAAGGACCACCGGCAACTGGCACCTCTATCCGAACGCATTTTGTGGTGCCAGCAAATAGCCGCCCATCCTTCGATCCGCATCACCGCTTTTGAAGCCGCCCATAAAACCCGTTTTACAGCCGATACTTTGAGTTTGATAATGGCGCAAAAATCCGGCATGCAGTTTGTCTGGGTAATGGGCGCCGATAATCTTGCCGGGTTCGACAAATGGCAACGCTGGCGGCAGATCGCTGATATGTTGCCGATTGCAGTGATTGATCGACCCGGTTCCACCCTTTCAAGCCGCTCATCGAAGGCTGCACTGGCTTTATCACGATTTCGGGTTGACGAAAGCGATGCATCACTGCTACCCGCCATGGTTCCGCCCGCTTGGACATTTATCCATGGGCCTCGCTCATCCCTGTCATCAACCTCTATTCGCAACCGGCAAAACATTCTGCCTCAAGCCAGCAGACATCAATGAATCTATATTTTGCGTCTTTTGCAAATTTATCCTATAATAAGTCCGTATCACCCCATGCTGAGCGATCAGGCCATTTTCGTGATGCGCCAATCGCCACAACAATAGAGAGACTACGAACCTGAACTCTGCAATTCATACCGGAGCGACCACGCCTTCTGCTCCTGTTTCGAAGTCCGGTGCTGGAGAAGCAACGGTTCCGGCGCTTCTGCACACAATTCTTGAAAGCCTGGAAGAATCCAAGGCCGAAGAAATTATCCCGATCAACATTCAAGGAAAATCCTCGATTGGCGACTATATGATAGTTGCCTCCGGTCGTTCACATCGCCATGTGGGCGCTGTCGCCGACCATTTATTGCGCGACATCAAATCCTCGGGTTTTCCGGCGGCCAAGGTTGAAGGCCTGCCGGCCTGCGACTGGGTTTTGCTTGATGCCGGGGATATCATTGTCCATATATTCCGGCCTGAAGTGCGTGAATTCTACAATCTGGAAAAAATGTGGATGACCGCTGATCTGGGCAATCAGGATCAGGCATAGGGCATTACTCCAGGTGCGCTTGACTATTGTTGCTATTGGCCGAATGAAAGCCGGCCCGGAACGTGAGTTGATATCCCGGTATCAAAAAAGATTTTCCGCAAGCGGCAGAAACCTCGGCTTTTCCGGACCCGATATCCAGGAAATTGCTGAAAGTCGTGCATCCTCCACAAATCAGAGAAAAGATGAAGAAGCCGCCAAAATACTGGCGACGGTTCCTTCCGATGCATTTTTAATTGCCCTGGATGAACATGGAAAACCGGTTTCGAGTTCTGAGTTTTCCAATAAAATTCAACAAATTCAACATGATAGACATCGTGATTTGGCCATTTTGATCGGTGGTGCCGATGGCCATGGGGACAGGGTATTGCAACGCGCCAATCTTGTAATTTCATTTGGTCGCATGACCTGGCCGCACCAGTTTGCAAGGTTGTTACTGGTTGAGCAATTATACCGGGCAATGACCATATTGTCCGGGCATCCCTATCACCGGGAATAGACTATACAGACGGCACCTGTTATTGGGCGGTGATGATTGTCTGTTATTTCGGTCCGTTTTCTGCTAGAAAAGCGATGTCCCGGCCAATATGAATTGCCCCCTGTCATGCTGATTATGCACTTGCCCAATTTTGCCCAATATCGATATGGTTTGGCAGTTTTTGTTGCAATACTGCTGTTAGTCGGTCAGGTGGACCCGGTTTTGGCCCAGAATCTGCAAATTGAAAAATCATCAAGATTGAACACGCTAGACAGTGTCAGTAAAAAACTCACCCTTGGCAGGGAAACGGTAAAACGGCTCGAAGCAGAGATCGCCCTGTTAAAAAAGGATCGCGAAAAAGTCACTCAAACCCAGATAGACATCGCAAAAAGAATGCTGGAGCTAGAAGGCTCGTTAAACCAAATTGAGCAGAAACTCGATGTGCTCAAACAGCAAGAAGCCGATGTCAAACTGTCACTGGTGGAACGAAGAAGTCTGCTTTCTCAAGTGCTTGCCGCCCTTCAGCGCATGGGGCGCAAACCACCTCCGGCACTCTTGGTTCGGCCTCATGACGCCCTTGCATCGATAAGAAGCGCGGTATTGCTAGGCGCTGTTGTGCCGGAAATGAAAGCTGAAACCAGTATTCTGATTGCCGATTTGCAGGAACTGGTCCGACTGCGGAAGAGTATTCAGGATCAACGTGAACAATATTCACTGACGATCAAGTCCCTGACCGAGGATGATACCCGCCTTTCACTTCTTGTTGATGAAAAATTGAAACTGGAAGGCAGCTCACGCGAAAAACTGAAGCAACAGGCCGACAAGAATCGAGAACTTGCGGCCAGGGCATCAAGCCTGAAACAACTTATTGCCTCATTTAATTTGAAAATTGCCGAGGCCGAACGAGTAGCCAAAGCTGCGCGCGAGGCATCTGAAGCACAAGCGCGACAGGCTAATGAACGGCTGGCAACTGCCCGCAGTAAAGTAGAGACCGGACGATCAGATAAAAGTGCCCGTATTGCCCGACTGAAACCTTCAATAAAATTCAGTCAGGCCAAAGGATTGCTGCAGTTGCCGGTTAATGGTGTTGAAGTCTTGTCATTTGGTGAGAAGGGCAATTCAGGCGCCAAATCAAGCGGTGCCCTGTTGGCAACCAGAGCCAATGCCCTGGTGATCTCGCCGGTCGATGCAAAGGTCGTCTACGCCGGACCCTTCAGGTCCTACGGCAAATTACTGATTCTTGATGTCGGCGATCAGGTACATGTGATTTTGGCTGGTATGGGGGCAATCAGTGTCGGCGCTGGTCAAATCGTACTTGCCGGAGAGCCAATTGCCAAAATGGGAACACGAAGATTTGCTAGTGCTGCTGCTGTTGATATAGCATCATCTCGCCCAATGTTGTATGTAGAGTTTCGAAAAGATGGTAAATCGTTTGATCCGTCCCCGTGGTGGGCGGATAAATCAAAAAAAAGGTCCAGCAATGATTCGTAGGATTTCAATGATATTGATTGGCGTGGCAATGGGAATTGCTGCGACCTTGGTTGTAACCGGTGAGCGATCCGGAGGTGTTCTGTCCGGATTTTCAATCGGAAATGAGGCAGTTGCCGCGGGTACGGAGACCTACCGGCAACTCAATATTTTCGGTGATGTATTCGAGCGCATCCGCTCACAATATGTGAAAAAACCGGAAGAGCAGAAGCTGATTAAAAATGCAATCAACGGAATGCTATCTTCCCTTGATCCGCATTCCAGTTATCTGGATGCCAAAGAACAGGCAGATATGCGGATTCAGACCAAGGGCGAATTTGGCGGTCTAGGTATCGAAGTGACCATGGAAAAAGAACTGGTCAAGGTCATTACCCCGATTGATGACACGCCTGCATCCAAAGCCGGAGTTATTGCCGGTGACTTTATTACCAAAATCGACGGTGAAAATGTCCGTGGTCTGACCCTGCAACAGGCTGTCGAAAAGATGCGCGGTCTGGTCAATACGCCGATTGTAATTACAGTCATTCGCAAGGGCGCCGACAAGCCGATCGACATTACAATTGTTCGCGATATCATCAAGGTTCAATCAGTCAAATCAAGAGTTGAAGGCGATGATGTCGGTTATATCCGGCTAACCGGCTTTACCGAACAAACATATCGTGGCTTGACTGCCGCCATTGACAAAATCAAGAAACAAACCGGTGATAAGTTGAAAGGATATGTCATTGACCTGCGGTTAAATCCGGGCGGATTGCTCGACCAGTCAGTCAGTGTATCCGATGCATTTCTTGATCGTGGTGAAATTGTTTCAACCCGTGGCCGCAACCCGGAGGAAGCACGCCGCTATAATGCCCGTCCAGGAGACAATACCGGCGGCAAACCTTTGATTATTTTGATCAACGGTGGCTCAGCCAGTGCCTCTGAAATTGTTGCCGGCGCGTTGCAGGATCATCGCCGTGCGACAATTCTTGGCACCCGGTCATTTGGCAAGGGCTCGGTTCAAACCATCATTTCGCTGGGCGCCAATGGCGCGCTTCGTTTAACCACCGCACTCTATTATACGCCTGCCGGTCGTTCCATTCAGGGCAAGGGCATTGAGCCGGATATCGTGGTCAACCAGCCATTGCCAAAAAGGCTGCAAGGTCGGATTGAAGCGTCGGGCGAATCCAAGCTTCGCGGCCATATCACCGGTGCTAACGAAGACGACAAGGGTTCTGGTTCATTTGCTTATATCCCACCGGATAAAAAGGATGATGTGCAGTTGAATTATGCGCTGGAACTTATTCGTGGCACAAAAACCGATGTGGCCTATCCAGCGGATCCTAAAAAGGCATTGAAGAAAAAGACCTGATTGGAGGTTATTTTCCTTTGAATTTAATGCAGGCGGAATTTTCCGCCTGCATTTTTCTTTCGACCTAAATTTGCAGTTATTTTCTGCCATAATTCGTCGATAAGTTCTTTGCTCAACGCCACCACCTCAATAATATAGTATGAGGCTGTATTTTCGCCGGACTGGCGTTATAGTGATCACCAGCACAACATTGTATTTGCGTAGCCTGAATAATCGATAAAAATTAGGGTTGATTTTCGCGACAATGGATGAATTCAACACCCCCTTGGGATTGGATAAAGACAAGGACAGTTCCCGGTTCAACTGGCCGGTGGCGGCGACATTTTTTGCCTTGACTGTTTTTATGATTGGTATGGTAACAAGCTGGATATATCTCATTCCCCCAAAGGATATACCGGTTTCAAGTAACTCCGGTACTGAATCCAACACCAATCAATCCGGCGAAAAGGCAAAAATTTCCCTCGCACCCTTGCGCCAAACGACTCAGAAACCGGTTCGCACCTATACGCAGAGCAATCCTGCAAAACCCGGCAGACTAGATGAACTGATTCCCGACGGACGGCTTGAAGAGCCACGCATTACCTATATTAACCCGCCCTCTTCCGGTCCGGACAAGCTGATCAGCACGCCTATTCCATCATTAATCGAAAAATCTTCCTTTGGCCTGCTTCCAAAAATATCCAGCTCCGGCAACCGGCCTATGGATGCCTATGCCAGACCGGCCTCGACAACCGGGTCGATTAGAATTGCAATAATAATAGGCGGGTTGGGGTTGAGTCAGTCGGGTAGCAAATCGGCCATTGAGCTTCTCCCTGCCGATGTAACCCTGGCATTCGCACCCTATGGCAACTCGCTCAAGCGCTGGATGAAAAAAGCCCGGCGGGACGGCCATGAACTGTTGATGCAGGTGCCGATGGAACCGATCGGCTTTCCGCAAATCAATCCGGGGAAAAATACCCTTGTTTCAAGTTCAACACCTGAACAGAACATTCAAAACCTCCATTGGTCGATGGGCCGGATGAGCAATTATGTGGGCATGATGAATTATCTCGGTGCAAAAATGAATATGGATGCCGAGGCTTTACGCCCACCTCTTTCTGAAATTGCCATGAGAGGCCTGTTATATGTGGATGACGGCTCAACCTTTGCCAGCAAGGCCGGTGATGTTGCCAAAGAAATATCCCTGCCCTTTATTCAAGGCAGTATTGTCATCGACGACGGTCGAAGTGGTGCTATCATTGATAAAAATCTTGCTGCACTTGAAAAACTTGCCCGCAGAAAAGGCAAAGCTGTTGGTATAGCCTCAGCCTTTCCTCTTTCGGTGCGTAAAATTGTTAGCTGGATAAAACAGGCAAAAAAACGCGGTATTGATATCGTACCGATCACCGCACTTGTTCGCTGATCCTATAATCCAGATCATACAGAAATGGCAAATTCCATGGACCCTCAACAACTGCCTTACCGTCCCTGTGTCGGCATCATGGTGCTAAACGAGCAAGATAAAGTCTGGCTGGGTCACCGCATTTCAACGGCTGATGGAGAAGTACCTGCCAATGCCAAACTATGGCAGATGCCGCAAGGTGGCATCGACAGTGGAGAAAATCCGCTGGATGCCGCAAGGCGCGAGCTCTTTGAAGAAACCGGGATAAAGAGCGTTTCCTTGTTGGCGGAAGCTCCAAACTGGATCAACTATGATCTTCCTCCTGAACTTGTCGGCATCGCACTAAAGGGTAAATATCGCGGCCAAAACCAGCGCTGGTTCGCCTTCCGTTTTACCGGCGATGAAAGTGAAATTCAGATCAACCCGCCGCCCGGCGATGAAAAAGCAGAATTTGACAAGTGGGACTGGGTGGATATGAGCACATTACCTGAACTGGTCGTGGGTTTCAAAAAAGACCTTTATCTCGAAGTTATCCGCACATTGGAACCTTTGGTTAAATGAGTATTATTCAGACCTTTGGTAGCCGCCCTTACCGGCCGAATGTTGGTATTTGCCTGTTTAATCCGAATGGCCGTGTTTGGGTCGGACGGTGTATTTCTTCAGGCCCGGAAATTGTCACGCCGGGCAAAGACTGGCAACTGCCTCAGGGCGGAATTGAAGAAGATGAAGATATTATTGAGGCGGCAAAACGTGAATTATTCGAAGAAACCGGTGTCACATCGGTTAAATACCTGGCATCCACCGATGAATGGTGGGCATATGATTTTCCACATCAATTCAACGATCCTGACCACAAACTGACACCATTCCGCGGTCAGAAGCAAAAATGGGTGGCATTTTTGTTTGAAGGTGATGAAAGTGAAATTTCAATAACGGCTGATCACGTGAACGAACCGCAGGAATTTCTTGAATGGAAATGGTTGCCGTTAATAGAAATTGTCGACCGGGTCGTCGAATTCAAGCGCGCAAGATATCAACATGTTGTTGAGGAATTTCTGCCAATTATGCAGACATTGTCGCGCTGAATTCAGTCAGCTGATTGATCAGGTTTTGTGCTTTATCGCGTTTATGGTCATTGTCAGCAGCTTTTAATGCTGCCTGTGCCTCATCAAGCTGCAATTTCATCGCGTTTTCATCAAACTCAGCACTTGGAACGGCATGCTCGGCAAGCAATGTCAGCCCGTTTGCCGAAACATCTGCGAACCCGCCACGAACAAAAAAACTGGTTTCCGATCCGTCAGCGAGTTTGGCATTGATTATGCCCGGGCGCAGGGTCGACATTACAGCAGCATGATCAGCAAGCACGCCAAATTCACCTTCTGTGCCCGGCACGGTCACCTCAACCGCATCTGCAGAAAGCAGCAGCTGTTCAGGTGAAACCAGTTCAAATTTGAATGTATCAGCCATGCCTGATTCTCTCTCGATTAGAACAGATCAGGCTGCTTCAGCAGCCAGTTTCTGTGCTTTTTCGACGGCCTCATCCATGTTGCCGACCATATAGAACGCAGCTTCCGGAAGGTGGTCATATTCACCTTCAACAAGACCTTTAAAGCCTTTGATGGTGTCTTCAAGGTCAACCAGTTTACCTGGCGAACCGGTGAACACTTCAGCTACAAAGAATGGCTGGCTAAGGAAACGTTCGATCTTGCGGGCACGGGCAACAGCGATCTTGTCTTCTTCAGAAAGCTCATCCATGCCCAAAATTGCAATAATGTCCTGCAGGGCTTTGTAGCGTTGCAGCACTTCCTGCACTTCACGAGCAACTTCATAATGCTCATCACCGATAACCGCCGGATCAAGCATGCGCGAGGTTGAATCAAGCGGGTCAACTGCCGGATAAATGCCTTTTTCAGAAATCGCGCGATTGAGAACGGTTGTCGCATCAAGGTGAGCAAACGACGTTGCCGGTGCAGGGTCGGTCAAGTCATCAGCAGGCACATAAATCGCCTGTACTGATGTGATCGAACCCTTGGTTGTGGTAGTAATGCGTTCCTGCATCGCACCCATATCGGTTGCAAGCGTTGGCTGATAACCCACAGCAGATGGAATACGTCCCAACAGGGCGGACACTTCAGAACCGGCCTGAGTAAAGCGGAAGATATTGTCCACGAAATAAAGTACGTCTTGACCTTCATTGCGGAAATGTTCGGCAACCGTCAGACCGGAAAGACCAACACGCGCGCGCGCTCCTGGTGGCTCGTTCATCTGTCCAAATACCATCGCGCATTTAGAACCTTCACCGCCGCCTTCTTTGTTCACCCCGGATTCAATCATTTCCCAGTATAGATCGTTGCCTTCGCGGGTTCGTTCACCCACACCGGCAAATACCGAATAACCACCATGGGCTTTCGCGATATTATTGATCAATTCCAGGATCAAAACGGTTTTACCCACACCAGCACCACCAAACAGGCCGATTTTACCGCCTCTTGCATAAGGTGCCAGCAAGTCAACAACCTTAATGCCGGTGACAAGAATTTCAGATTCTGTCGACTGCTCGGTAAAAGGCGGCGCTTCCTGATGGATTGCGCGTCTTGCTTTGGTTTTGATTGGTCCTGCCTCATCCACCGGTTCACCAATCACATTCATGATGCGGCCAAGGGTTTCATCGCCAACGGGCATTTCGATCGGAGCACCCGTGTCAGTTACTTCCTGACCGCGCACGAGACCTTCAGTCGCATCCATGGCAATGGTACGAACGGTGTTTTCGCCAAGATGCTGGGCAACTTCAAGAACCAGCCGGTTGCCTACATTGTCAGTCTCGAGTGCATCCAGAATTTTTGGCAGATGGCTTGTAAATTGTACATCGACCACAGCGCCAATCACCTGAGTGATATTGCCGGTTGCAGCTTTTGAAGCTGATTTTTTTGCTTTGGTTGCAGCTTTCGCCATAATTTTACCCTCGCATACTCTAGAGCGCTTCTGCGCCCGAGATAATTTCAATCAATTCTTTAGTGATCTGTGCCTGACGCTGCCTGTTATAAGAAATTGTCAGATCATCAATCATTTCACCGGCATTTCGTGTGGCATTGTCCATTGCAGACATCCGTGCGCCTTGTTCGGATGCACCGTTTTCCAGCAATGCGCGGAAAAGCTGAACCGAAACGTTCTGTGGCAGCAATTCATCAAGAATTTCTGATTCGTCCGGTTCGTAGTCGTAGAATATTACATCAGCCACATCTTCTCCGCTTTCAATAAGCGGTGGAATGATCTGCTGAGCCTGTGGAATTTGCGAAATGACCGACTGAAACTCTGAATAGAACAAGGTCGCCACATCAAAGGCACCTTCTTCAAACAAGCCCAGCACCTTTTTGCCAATCTTGTCGGCATCATGGAAGGCCATGTTCTTGATTTCGCGAATATCAATCCGGTCAATAATGATCGCACCAAATTCCATGCGCAGGGCATCATAACCTTTTTTGCCAATGCAGAGAATTTTAACCGTTTTGCCCTTGGCTTGCAGATCGCGGGCAAAGTCTCGTGCCTTACGGGCGATTGATGAGTTAAAGCCACCGCACAAGCCGCGTTCAGCGGTTGCAACAATAAGCAATTGCACATCATCTTTGCCCGTGCCGACCATCAGTGCCGGAGCATCTTCCTGAGCATCCATCGAAGCGGCAATATTAGCCAGCACCTTGTCCATGCGTTGCGAATAGGGCCGCGCTGCTTCGGCGGCTTCCTGAGCACGACGAAGTTTGGCCGCCGCAACCATTTGCATGGCTTTGGTGATCTTCTGGGTTGCCTTGACCGAGGCAATCCGGTTTCTAAGCTCTTTAAGGCTTGCCATCAGGCGTATCCCGTATCAATTTAAGCTTATTCAAAGGCTTTGGCATAGGCATCAAGGGCGCTGATTAGCTTTTCCTTGATGGCATCGGTAATTGCCGCTTCATCACGAATTTCATTAAGTAAATCAGAATGGTCAGTCCGCAGGGTTGCAAGCAGACCCTGCTCGAATTGTCCAACCTGGTTTACTTCCAGTTTGTCGAGATAACCGTTTACACCGGCAAAAATCACAGCAACCTGTTCTTCGGTTTTAAGCGGAGAGAACTGCGGCTGTTTAAGCAATTCCGTCAGCCGCGCACCGCGATTAAGCAACCGCTGGGTCGAGGCATCAAGGTCAGAACCAAATTGCGCAAATGCCGCCATTTCACGGTACTGCGCCAGTTCACCCTTAATCGAGCCGGCAACCTGTTTCATCGCCTTGATCTGCGCTGACGATCCCACACGAGACACCGAAAGTCCCACATTCACAGCAGGACGAATACCCTGGAAGAACAGGTCGGTTTCCAGGAATATCTGGCCATCGGTGATTGAAATCACGTTGGTTGGAATAAACGCTGATACATCATTGCCCTGGGTTTCAATAACCGGCAATGCGGTAAGGGAACCAGAACCATTTTCTTCGTTCAACTTGGCTGAACGTTCCAGCAAACGCGAGTGAAGGTAGAAAACATCACCAGGATAGGCTTCACGTCCAGGTGGGCGACGAAGCAGCAATGACATTTGACGATAAGAAACTGCCTGTTTCGACAAATCATCATAACCGATCAGTGCATGCATGCCGTTATCACGAAAATACTCACCCATTGCACAACCGGTAAATGGTGCCAGATACTGCATCGGTGCCGGATCAGAGGCGGTTGCAGCAACAATGATTGAATACTCAAGCGCACCACGGTCTTCCAGAACCTTCACGAACTGGGCTACAGTGGAACGTTTCTGGCCAATCGCCACATAGATGCAATAAAGCTTGTCACCTTCAGGACCCGCATCATGGATCGGCTTCTGGTTAAGGATCGTATCAAGAATGATTGCTGTTTTACCGGTTTGGCGGTCACCGATGATCAATTCACGCTGGCCGCGACCAACAGGAATGAGCGCATCAATCGACTTCAATCCGGTTGACATCGGTTCATGCACCGATTTGCGCGGAATAATACCCGGCGCCTTGACATCCACCCGCGAACGGGTTTTTGACTTGATCGGCCCTTTACCATCAATCGGATTACCAAGCGCATCAACAACACGACCCAGCAATTCCTTGCCAACAGGCACCTCAACGATAGCGCCGGTCCGTTTGACCGTGTCACCTTCCTTGATGTCCCGGTCACTGCCGAAAATCACCACACCGACATTGTCAGCTTCAAGGTTGAGCGCCATGCCGCGAATTCCACCCGGGAACTCGACCATTTCACCGGCCTGGACATTGTCCAGTCCATAAACGCGCGCAATACCGTCACCGACGGAAAGCACTTGTCCTACTTCAGAAACCTGAGCTTCTTTACCGAAATTTTTAATCTGGTCTTTCAGAATTGCGGAAATTTCCGCAGCACGAATATCCATTAGCCGACCTCTTTAAGTGCGAGCTTTAGGGAAGAGAGTTTGGTTTTTAATGTCGTGTCAATCTGGCGCGAGCCAACTTTCACAATCATGCCGCCGAGTATCGACGGGTCGATCGTTGCATTGATAGCAACGTCTTTGCCAACAACGCTTTTCAGCGCCGCTTTCAATTCTTTTGTTTGCGCGGCGCTCAAGGGCTGCGCAACGGTTACATCAGCGGTTACTTCACCGCGATGTACGGCCATCAATTCATCAAAACCGCGCAACATGCCCGGCACAACAAAAAGGCGGCGGTTGTTCGCAACCACCCGAATAAAATTACCGACCAGGCCAGCAATTTTGGCTTTGTCCAAAACTGCACCTATTGCGCCTGATTGTTCGCTGGCAGAAAATGCCGGAGATGAAACAAGCCGCGAAAGATCATCACTGCCTTCCAGCAGTTGGCCAAATCGCTTCATGTCTTTTTCTGTCTCGGTAAGTTTCTTTTCAGCCAATGCGAGCTCGAACAGGGCTGACGCATAGCGTCCAGCAACTCCGGAAACAAGATTAGCGGATTGGGCCACGTATAAATCTTCTCTGACATTGGCACCGCATCGTGAAGCATCTTACTTCAAAAATAAATCGGGCCTGTTGAATTCTTATCTGCTTCGGCAACCGTCCGGCCACCAAACCGCGCCTCACCTAGCACATGAATTTTCACTCCGCAATATGTAGTCTCTCATGCTTTTGGTCAGGATGTCGCAGTTTTTTGATCATTCACAGGATTCTTTTTTGTGATTGAGCGAATCAGCCAAAATATCCAAGTACCGAAAGCACCACAAACGAAGCTATGACCGCTTTAACCATCAATGTAATAAAAGACGCTGCGGTGCGATTGGCATCAACCACAATCGAAACTATTTGTGTAACCGTCGCAAAACCCCAACCGGCACCCAGCGCCAGATACAATAAGGGTTGCTGCAACAATAATGCAGCCATACCAAAACCCATCAATACTCCGGACAGGTGCGACCGAACTGCAGTTCTGGCACCGCCATCAATTGATTCGTTTGCCTGCCCGCTCATTCGCAATGCAAATTTTGGAACCAGCAAAAACAAAAAACCGATCAGAAATGTCATCGCCGCCGCGATGGCCTGTATCCATTCGCTGGTTGTTACCGGTGGATAATATTCAATCACTGACCTGCCCTTTGATTTACCAAACTCCTATTGACCGCTCACCAGTCTGGGCAACCACAAAACAATGTCTGGAAATGCAATCAAAACGCCAATGGTTATTGCATCAGCGATAAAAAACGGTGACGCACCGCGAAATACATCCTGCACCGATATATCCGCTCGGACCCCGGCCACCACAAAGCAATTGAGCCCAATAGGCGGAGTAATCAGACACAACTCAGCCATTTTGACGACGATGATTCCAAACCAGATAGGATCGTACCCAAGGCCCATAACCGCTGGAAATACCACCGGTAATGTCAACAACAACATGCCGATTGCATCCATGAACATGCCAAGCACCGCATAGGCCGCCAATATCATCAATAATGTTACGATGCGCGGCTGGTCAAGATCAGCGATCCATTCGGCAAACACTCCCGGCAAATCGGCAAATCCCAAAAACCGGACATAGAGCAGGACACCCCAGATTATCGAAAATATCATCACTGTCAGTTTGGCCGTTTCCATCAGGGCGCTTTTCAGGTCCTGCATTTTCATGCCCTTCCACCAGGCCATGACCAACACCACAAACGCCCCGAGTGCACCGGCTTCGGTCGGTGTTCCCCAGCCAAAATAGATGCTGTAGATAATAATAAAAACGACCGCAAAAATCGGAAAGGCGCCGGGAAGCGATTCAAACCGCTGTTTCCACGTGAACCCGCTCACCGATGGACCAAGATTTGGATTGCGCTTGGCCATGACAATGATCAGTCCGGCATAAATTACTGCAGATACGGCGCCGGGAATGAACCCTGCCAGCAACAACTGACCGACCGATTGCTCAACGATGATGGCGTAAATTACCAGAATGGCCGATGGCGGGATCAATGACGCCAGTGTGCCGCCGGCCGCAACCACACCAGCAGCAAAGCGCTTGTCATATCCGACCTTTAACATTTCGGGAATGGCCACACGGGCAAACACCGCCGATGTGGCGACCGATGCACCTGATACCGCGGCAAATCCGGCGGTGGCAAACACCGTAGCAACACCAAGCCCGCCCGGCATCCAGCCAACCCATCGTTTGGCTGCCTCAAAAAGCTTTTGGGTTAGGCCGGCATAATAGGCAAGATAGCCGATCAGGATAAATGTCGGGATCAATGACAATGCATAAGTTGTCGCCTTGGAGTGCGGTACCGTGCCCGCCAGTTTTAGGGCGACAACAAAACCGCGTTCAAACCCCAGCCTTTGGGACTGAATTGCAATCAGCCCCAACAGACCGACAAAGGCTGCCGCAAAGGCAACACGCACCCCAACCAGAACCAGTATAACCAGCAGTCCGGAAAGCCATATACCAATTTCATATGAGCTCATCGGGCGCTCTCCCCGTCACTCATGGTAACGCTCATTGCCTCATTTGCAGCAATGGTCGCGGCATCTTCAATCATTGGCACAGCAACGGGGTGGATATCGTTGTTTTTTATTGCCCGCAAATAACCCCATGCCTGCAAAATAAACCGCAGCGTTAACAGTGCTAGCGCTACAGGCACCATGAGTTTAGCCGGCCAGATCGGCAAAGCAATATCGATTGAGCTATCCCCCAGGTCCCATGCCCGCCTGAAATGCAGCCATGAACCATATGTCAATGCAGTGGAAAGCAACATCATCACAATTGTCGAGACAAATTCAGACAGCCACAACATACGACCACGGAACCGCCCTACCAGAATGTCCATGCGAATATGGCCACCAATACGCTGACAATAGGAAATACCAAGAAACGCAAAAACCGCCATCGCCTGTTCCACCCAGTCGATAAAACCCGGTACTGGAATATTGAATATTTTGCGGCCAAATATCTGGATGACAGCAAGCATCATCAACATCAGGATGACAATTCCCGCAACAAGATTAAGCCCGCTTTCCAGCTTGAAAAGTCGCTGATCCAGTCGCGAAAGGGTGCTGTCGTCGGTATGAACAGAATGACCTGCAGACATGCGATGCCTTCACATTACAAGAATGTTTCTCTAAATCAAAACAAGACCCCGCCAGACCATGCTGGCGGGGATACCTGATTATAAGGTGGAGTTATTTGCCGAGTGTGGCTTTCACCAGATCATAAAGTTCCTGACCGGGCAGGCCCTTCTTCTTCATGTCAGCAAGCCATGCATCACGTACAGGATCAGCCGCCTTGGCGCGAAAAGCTGCAATTTCAGCATCCGTGTAGGTGATTTTTTCGATACCCTTTTCCTTCAGGATCGAATCCCACTTGGCCAAAAGATTGTTGTAGTTTTCAAGATACCAGGCGATTGATGGTTCAATTGAGCTGTCAAGCGCTTCCTTGAATTCCGGCGAAAGCGCGTTGTAGGCATCAACATTTGCCACAACCGGACAGTTCACGGTGCCTGGATTAAGATTGGTGGTCCACCATTTGGCCACATCAATGGTACGGAACGCCAGATGCGCATGCTGGGCAAAGGCGACCGAATCAACCACCCCGGATTCAAGCGCGTTATAGGCTTCCGTTGCAGTAACCGATGTTGGTGTAGCACCAACGGTTTTAAAGGCCTTTCCCAGACCACCGGTGGCACGGATACGCATGCCCTGATAGTCAGCCAGAGTTCTAGGCGGTTTACCAACACCAGCCACATTATATTGCGGCATGGGTGAGGTCATTAAAAGTTTGGCATTCCAGCGCGCCAGGTCTTTCACCACGGCTGGATGCTTATAAACCGCACGGGCAACCTTGATTTCCTCTTCTAGAGTTGAAACACCGAGGAACGGCAGTTCCAAAACAGTGATAGTCGGGTTTTTATCACGGTGGTAGCCGGCGCAGAATTGCGCCATTTCAAAAGCGCCGATAGAAATACCGTCAAGATTCTCACGGTTTTTTGACAAACCTCCATAGGAAATCTTGATTTTGAACATGCCATTGGTCTTTTCCGACACCAGTTCAGCAAGTTTTTCAACATGCTCGGTAAATGCCCGGCGTTTGCCCCAAAGCGATACATTCCAGGTGGTATCCATTGCAGCCAGCGCTTCACCGCCAACAAATGCCAACATGGTGGTTGCAAGTACAAGTTTTTTGATGTGATTTTTCACGTTTTTTTCCTCCCTTACGAATAATCCGGGCAACCCTATGAATTAGGCAGGGGTAACGCAAGACCAAACAATGATCTATTTTAGATCGCGCGCTTTTTAACGTAAGAGCCGGGGGCCGCTTCAATTACAGGATAATCCTTGTTTCCAGGGGTACGGGCTGCAATCTTTTTGCCCGAGCGTCGAGCCAGCCACCGGGACCAGTCGCCCCACCAGGACTCATTGTGGAACTCTGAATTTTCAAACCATTTGTCGAGATCGCGCGGGGATGCCCTGTTGGTCCAGTGACCATATTTGCCACCGTTGGCCGGATTGACAATACCGGCAATATGGCCCGATTGCGCCAAAACAAACTTTTTAGTACCGCTGGTTTTGTTAAGACCGGTAAAGGACGGTTTCCATGGTGCGATATGATCTGACCGGGTGGCAATCACGTAAAGCGGGGTTTTGATTTTGCCCATATCAAGCTGCTCACCGAAAACTTCAAATTGGCCTTTAGACAATTTATTGTCACGATAAAGGCCAGACAGATATTCCTTGGCCATCTTTGCCGGCAGATTGGTCGAATCTCCATTCCAGAACAGCAAGTCAAATGCGGGCGGCGCTTCGCCCATCATATAAGAACGAATGGCCGGACCATAGACCAGATCATTGGCGCGCAAATAGGAAAATGTTCGCGACATGAACCTGTGGCTTAAATATCCCTTTTCATCGACCTCGCGTTCAATGCCGGCAAGAAACCCGTCATCAATAAACACTCCAAGATCGCCCGCATCTTCAAAATCTGTCATTGCCGTAAAGTAGGTCGCTGATTTTATGCTTTTATCGTCGTGGGCAGCCATATGGGCAAGGGCGATGGTCAACAGTGTTCCGGCAATGCAATAACCAATTACATTAACCTGTTCTTCGCCAGTAATTTGTTTTGCCACATCAACCGCCTTAAACAGACCGTCTTTAACATATTCATCAAATCCCACATCGCGGTAACTTTCATCCGGATTGACCCACGACACAACAAACACAGTGAAACCCTGATCTACCGCATATTTGATCAGGCTGTTTTTTTCTTTCAAATCGAGAATATAAAACTTGTTGATCCAGGGCGGAAAAATAACAAGTGGTACTTTGTGCACTTTTTCAGTTGTTGGTGCATATTGAATCAGCTGAAACATGCGGTTTTGAAACACAACAGCGCCAGGGGTGGTGGCAATATTAACGCCCACCTCGAAAGCATTGGGATCAGCAAGGGTGACCGAAAGCTCTCCGTGGTTGGCCTCAAGATCGCGCACCAGGTTCTCCAGTCCGTCGATCAGCGATTGACCTTCGGTCTCAACCGCCTTTTCCAGTGCATCGGGATTGGTTGCCAGAAAATTCGCCGGTGAGTAGAGGTCAAGGATCTGGCGAGTAAAAAAATCCACCTGCCGTTGCTCTTTTTCGCTCAAACCTTTCAGGTTCCGAACCGAATTTTCCATAATTTCAACATTCAGCAGATATTGCTGTTTGGCCTGACGGAAAAAGGGATGACTTTCCCACAACGGATTCTTGAACCGCCGGTCCTGCGGTTTATCCACTGACGGGGGCGCCGTCCTCTCACCGCCTAGAAGCGCATTTTGTGCTTCACTCCAATATTTCAGGGTTTCTCCCCAATAACCCACCTGCTGCTCAATCAGTTTTGAAGGGTCATTCATTGTCTCATTGACAAATGCCGCAGCAGCTTTGGCAAAGAGCGCTGAATCCGGCCCTTGCAGATCAGGGCTTTGCGGCTCTTTGCCAGCAATTGCGCCAACCAGCCTTTTGGTCAGATCTTCCAGTTTCTTCAGGTTATTATTTAACCTGATTTCACTATCATCGCGGGTAGTTGGGTCATGCGGCATGATTTGCGGTTTCCTTTAGCATCACTATATGCATTATGATCGCATATTTCGGTTTGGAACAAGCCGGTTCAATACCGCAGCGGGAAATTAACATGCAATCTCCGATAAACTACGATTATTTTGAAAGCCTTCGTCAATCCGGCCAGTGGATGGGCGCAACAGCGCAGGCATTCTGGCGCAATCCAGTCTTTGCCCTTTCTCCCACGCCGCTGCCGGCAGCATTTGCCGCCTGGGGGGAGGTCACCGAACGGGCCTTTGAAAAAGTGGCGAGCAAGCCGGATTGGGGTATCGACAGCGTTGTTTCCGACCATTGCGAATATGTGGTCAACATTGACACCTTGATTGATAAACCATTCGGCAAACTCATTCATTTTCGTGTTGGACGGGCTAATCCGAAAAAACGCCGGGTTTTATTGATTGCACCAATGTCCGGCCATTATGCCACCTTGGTACGCAAAACAGTTATTTCACTGTTGCCGGATTGTGAGGTCTATGTCACCCAATGGCGCAATGCGCGCGAAGTGCCGGTATCGAAGGGCAAATTCGATATTGAAGATTTTACCCTCTATCTGCTCGAATATCTGAAAATTCTGGGCCGCGATACCCATGTCATTGCCGTATGCCAACCGGCTCCGTTGGCATTGGCTGCAACTGCGTTGCTTGCAGAAGATGACGCCGACCACCAACCCAAAACCCTGACATTGATTGGCGGGCCGATTGACCCGGATGCCAATGCCACAGATGTTACTGATTTTGGCAGCCGCGTCACCATGGGCCAGCTTGAGCGAAGTGTTATCCAGACCGTGGGTGCCAGTTATCCCGGCATTGGTCGCAAAGTCTATCCCGGCGCGGTTCAGCTTGCCTCATTCATGTCGATGAAGTTCGAACAGCACTCCAAAGCGTTTCTTGACGAGATCGTCGCGGTTGCCAATGGAGAAGCCGCCGACAATGATCGCCATAACCGGTTTTACGATGAATATCTCGCCGTCATGGACATGACAGCGGAATTTTATCTCTCAACCGTTGAGCGCATCTTCAAAAACCGTGAGATTGCCGACAATAAATTTGAAATTGAAGGCCGCAAAGTTGATTTCAGCAAAATCACCAATACGGCGGTAATTACGGTTGAAGGTGGCAATGACGATATTTCGGCCCCCGGACAATGTGTGGCAGCACTTGATCTTTTAAGCGGTCTTGATGCCAAACTCAAAGCCCATCACCTGGAGCCAAAAGCAGGTCACTATGGCATATTCAGCGGCGGCGCCTGGCGTAATAATATCCGCCCGGTGGTGCTCGATTTTATCGATAAAAATTCTTGATATTGCTCGCGGCCTGTTCAATGCGAAGCATTGGATCAGCCATGAGAGAAAAACAGCGCGGCATAACTATGACGGCGGGTCTTTCACTGCTTCCGCAAGTCATGCTCGTTGAACAGCAAGGCCATGGCGCAGGAGGCAACACGCGCCCACTCAGAGTTGGCGCGGCTGGTCAATACAATCGGCACACTGGCCCCGACCACAAGACCGGCCGCTTCTGAACCGGTTAAAAATGTCAGTGCCTTAAACAAAATATTGCCCGCATCGATATTCGGCACCAGCAGAATATCGGCATCTCCGGCAACCGGCGACGTTACACCTTTAAGCGCTGCAGCCTCGGCACTAACCGCTATATCAAGCGCAAACGGTCCGTCGATCAGCCCGTCTTCGACGCCGCTTTCTTTTACTATCTTGACGATTTCTGCGGCTTCCATTGATGAAACAATGGCCGGGCTGGCGGTTTCCACAGACGACAAGATCGCAAGTTTGGGATGCTCAACTCCGAGAGTTTGCATCAAATCAATGGCATTGGCGGCAATCGCCCTTTTTTGCTTGATACCGGGTGCAATGTTGAGTGCCGCATCAGTGATGACAACCGGTTTTTTCCAGTTCGGAATATCCATTAAAAAACAGTGCGAAAGCCAGCGCTCGGTGCGCAGTCCACCATCTTTTTTGACCACCGCCGCCAATAACGTATCAGAATGAATATGACCTTTCATCAAAGCCTGAACATGGCCCTGATGAACAAGTTTCACCGCCAGATGGGCGGCCTCTTCATCACTTTCAGCCTCGATTATTTCAATATCGCTGATATCCTGCCGCACTTCCTTGGCCGCTTTCGCAATCAAATCCGGATCGCCGACAAATATTGGCACGATCAGATTTTCACGTTGTGCTGCCATGGCCCCGGCCAATGCAACACCTCGATGCGGGCACACAACCGCCATTTTCAAAATCGGCACAGTCTGGCAGCGCTCAATCAGCTGATCAAGAAATGGCCGGTGAATCGGTCTGCTCAGGGCAACTTTCATAGGTCAGCTTTCCTTATTTCAAGAAACAGTTTTTAACTTTCAAATACCACAAGCAGGTCTTTGGCATCAATTTGATCCCCCGCCTTGACCAAAACCTCGGCAATCACCCCATCGCGATCGGCATGAAGCGCTGTTTCCATTTTCATTGCCTCAATCGAAAGCAACACATCCCCGGCCTTGACCGCGTGACCGGCTTCCGCCGCCAGGGTCGAGATAACTCCCGGCATGGGGGCCGCCACGTGTAATTCATTGCCAGATTCGGCTTTTGGACGCTGGGCTGCAGCAGAGGCCCCATGGGCGCGGTCCGGGACTTTAATGCGTCGCGGTTGGCCATTAAGCTCAAAAAACACTGTGACCATGCCCTGACTATCGGCTTCACCAATCGCCAGACAACGGATTACCAGGGTTTTGCCCTTTTCAATTTCGACCAGAATTTCATCACCCTGTTCAATCCCGTAGAAATAAACCGGGGTCGACAACATGCTGGTCGGGCCATAATTTTCCTGTGCCGCCGCGTAATCAACAAACACCTTTGGGTACATCAGATAAGAAGCAAATTCGCAATCACTGACATCCCTGCCGATGGCTTCAACCGCGGTTTTACGCAAGCTATCCAGATCCGCCGGTGCAAGCAGAGCGCCGGGGCGTTCGGTATAGGGTTTCTCGTCTTTGAGCACTTTCTTTTGCAGCTCTTTTGGCCAGCCGTTTTCGGTTTGGCCCAGATCACCACGCATCAGCGATACAACCGAATCCGGAAAAGCAATATCACGATCCGGGTTGGTCACATCATCAACACCCAGGTCCTGCGACACCATCATTAGCGCCATATCGCCAACCACTTTAGAAGATGGTGTCACCTTGACGATATCGCCAAACATCGCATTTACGTCCGAATAACTTTTGGCCACATCATGCCAACGGGTTTCAAGCCCCAGCGAGCGCGCCTGTTCTTTCAAATTGGTATATTGGCCACCCGGCATCTCGTGCAGGTAAACTTCGGATGCCGGTGCTTTCACATCACTTTCAAACGCAGCATATTGCCCACGCACGCTTTCCCAATAAAGCGAGATTGTGCGAATGGCCTCCGCATCCAGACCGCTGTCGCGTTCACCGCCACGCAGCGCTTCGACAATGGAACCCAGACAAGGTTGGGCTGTACCGCCGGAAAGCGCATCCATTGCCGCATCAACCGCATCAACACCGGCATCGACCGCAGCCAGCACCGACGCAGCAGAAATGCCGGAAGTATCGTGGGTGTGAAAATGGATTGGCAGATCGGTTTCTTCGCGCAAAGCCTTGAACAGTATTTTTGCCGCCGCGGGTTTCATCAATCCGGCCATATCCTTGATGCAAATGATATGAGCACCTGCCTCATCCAGCGCGCGGGCATGTTTGAGATAATAGCCAAGATCATATTGCGGTCGCGACTGATCCAGCAAATCCCCGGTGTAACAAATCGCTGCTTCGCACAATTTGCCGGTTTCCAGTATCGCATCCATCGAGATACGCATGTTCTCAACCCAGTTGAGACTGTCAAATACCCGAAACAGATCAACCCCGCCGGATGCGGCCTGTTTAATAAAATGGCTGACCACATTGTCGGGATAACCGGTGTAACCAACCCCGTTTGAACCGCGCACCAGCGCCTGCAGCAAAAGGTTTGGCGCACGCTCACGCACCAGAGCCAGCCGTTCCCACGGATCTTCGGTCAAAAACCGCATGGCAACATCAAATGTCGCCCCGCCCCAGCATTCAAGCGACAAAAGTTCAGGCAGCGCCTTGGCGTAGGCTCCGGCAACGGCAGCAATATCATTGGTGCGCATACGGGTTGCCAGCAAGGACTGATGCGCATCGCGCATGGTGGTATCGGTGATCAAGACTTTTTTCTGATCGCGCATCCATTTGGAAAATTTATCCGGTCCGTCACGTTCCAGCCGCTGGCGGGTTCCATCAACAATATCGGCCTCAAACCACGGTGCTCTTGGCGCAGCAATGCCATCAGCCGGTCGGGTACGGTTTTTGGTTTCCGGATGACCATTGACCGACACATCGGCAATATAGGTCAACAGTTTGGTTGCCCGGTCACGCCGCCGCACATGTTCAAACAGGTTTGGCGTATTATCGATGAATTTGGTGGTGTAGGTATTGTTGCGAAATTCAACGTGACCAATAATGTTTTCCAGAAAGGTCAAATTGGTTGCAACGCCGCGAATTCGAAACTCCCGCAAAGCCCTGTCCATGCGGCGGATGGCTTCATCTGCGGTTGGTGCCCAGGCAGTGACTTTTTCCAATAGCGGATCATAATACCGGGTGATCACCGCGCCAGAATAGGCGGTACCGCCATCGAGGCGAATACCAAACCCGGTTGCCCCGCGATAAGCGGTGATACGGCCATAATCCGGAATAAAATTTTGCTCCGGGTCTTCGGTGGTAATACGGCACTGCAGCGCATGGCCATTAAGCTTGATGTCCTTTTGCAGTGGTACACCCGATTCAGGTGTGCCGATTTCAGCACCGTCAACCAGATGAATTTGTGCCTTGATGATATCTATGCCGGTCACTTCTTCGGTTACCGTATGTTCCACCTGCACCCGCGGATTAACTTCGATAAAATAGAAATCACCGGTATCGATGTTCATCAGAAACTCGACAGTTCCAGCCCCGACATAACCGGTGGTTTTTCCGATCTTCAGGGCATACTCCGCCAGTTCCTGCCGTTGTTCTTCATTAAGATAAGGTGCCGGTGCACGCTCAACCACCTTTTGGTTACGTCGCTGAACGGAACAATCACGCTCAAACAAATGGACAATATTGCCAAAGGTATCACCCAGTATCTGCGCCTCAACGTGGCGGGCACGCTCAACCAGTTTTTCCAGATAAATCTCGTCCTTGCCAAAGGCCGCTTTTGCTTCACGCTTGGCTTCGAGCACCTCACGGTCAAGATCATCGCGTGAGCGAATAACCCGCATACCGCGACCGCCGCCGCCCCAGGATGCCTTAAGCATAAGCGGATAGCCAACCTCTTCAGCCAGCCGCTTGATTTCATCCATATCATCCGGCAGCGGCGGGGTTGCCGGAACCACCGGCACACCGGCCTTGATTGCCAGATTACGCGCCGAAACCTTGTTGCCAAGCCCGCGCATGGTGTCAGCACTCGGACCTATAAAAGTTATTCCGGCCTCGTTGCAGGCATCAACAAATTCCGGGCTTTCCGACAACAATCCGTAACCCGGGTGGATGGCGTCAGCCCCGGAAAGTCTCGCAACCCGGATGACCTCCTCAATCGATAGGTAGCTTTCAATCGGCCCCATGTCTTTTTCAAGGTGTGGGCCCTTGCCAACCTGATAGGCTTCGTCCGACTTGAAGCGATGCAGGGAAAGTTTGTCTTCTTCAGCCCAGATCGCTACGGTTTTCAGCCCCAGTTCATTGGCGGCGCGAAATACCCGGATGGCAATTTCTGAACGATTGGCGACAAGAATTTTTTCAATGGCCAAGGGAAAGGCTCCTGTGGTCAGTGGTGAGAACAGCGCTATGCACCGTATATGGGAGAATTCAGCCCGCTTCTACAGGGTTGCGGGAATTATGTAAAACCCCGCAGCTGTGGCGAATTTACTTTCTTCAAGGTTCGCAAATCATTCAGGTGGCGTTTCGGCCTTTGACAAACGGCAACAGGATCAATCCAAGCATGAATAAAGCTATAATCGGCATTACTCCGATTTGCTGGCTGGCAAAAGTTGCAGTCATAAACCCAACAGCAAGCGGCGCAATAAACGAAGTCGCCTTGCCTGACAGTGCGTAAAGTCCAAATGCTTCTGTCATTCGCCCCGGTTCTGCTTGATCAACCAGCAGGGTGCGAGAAGCCGCCTGAATGGAACCGCCAGCCGCGCCAATCAATCCACCGGCGGCATAAAACATCAAATCCGGAAGCGAGGATGGATCCTCCAGTGTGCCAACAACGGTAAACAGCACATGGGTTTGATCAATTGTGATAATAATAATGCTGGCCAGGGTCAACAAAAGCAGCGACACTACAACCACAGGCTTTGGCCCAAAACGGTCATCAGCTTTACCGCCGACAAGAGCACCTATTGTACCGGTAATTGCTGCCAGAATTCCAAAAATACCGACCTGCGTCACTTCCCAACCAAGCGCACCAACCGCATAAATTCCGCCGAACGTATAGAGGCCGTTCAATCCATCCCGATAGAGCATACTGGAACCTAGATAAGCGAAAAGGCTCGGATTTTTGGGTAGGTTTTTCAAGGTCTTACCCAGTTCCCGCAATCCGCTGGCAACTGCACCGGCCACTTTGGTCGGTTTTACCGTATCCGGTGTGAACAAAAACAGTGGTATGGTGAAAATTATCACCCAGAATGCCGCAATCAGGCCGCTGGCACGTTCGCCTTCTGCCGCGGTTGGGTCAAGGCCGAAGATCGGAGTAAGCCCTACCAATGTTGTACCAACCTCGGCGTTTGCGACCATCAAGGCCAGCATTGCAATCAGGCAGATAAGGCCGCCAACATAACCAAGCGCCCAAGCATTACCGGAAAGACGCCCCAATTCTTCTCGCGGCACCAGATCAGGCATCATTGCATTGTTAAATACGGCTGCAAACTCGAACCCGGCCAGTGCTACGACCAACGCCGTAAGGCCCCAGAATATTAGCACACCGTCCGCATTGGGAGTCACATACCAAAGCGAAAACGAGCCAACAAATGCCATAACCACAAATGCAAAAATCCACGGTTTTCGCGGGCCGGTAGCATCGGCAATTGCTCCCAGTATCGGCGAAAGAACAGCAATAATGATACCGCCAATACCGACGGCGTATCCCCACCAGGTCTGCCCATCAACCGCGTTGGGCGCGACCTGCGCAGCAAAATAAGGGGCAAAAATAAAGGTCAGTATCAGGGTGTGAAACGGCTGGGCGGCCCAGTCGAATAACATCCAGCCCCAAATACCTTTTTTTGAGGTTTTGGGTGCGTCCGTTTCCACCGCTGCATCCGCCATTTAGTTGCCTCTCGAATTAAAAAGGAAGCTTGTACCGCTTGCGCGGATTTATCAAGCCTTGGCGAGATCAGAAAGCAGATTTGCGGCAACCATCAACCGGGAAACATTGATATTTCCACTTTTTGCGATTGCAATGGTTGTTTTTCGCACGTGTCCGGCGATTTTTATATTTGCCTCCACCCAATCTGTTGCCGGGTTTGCTGATTTCGGGAAGTCGCTCAGTGCCTTGATTGCCAAATCACGCCGTGCATTATCAATCGAATGCAAGGCATGGCTGAGAGCCAGACCATCGTAATAGTCAATTGTAGAGATTTCCTTGGCCGAAAGTTTGATGCGCCCGATACGGAACACTTTGGTGGTGCGGAATATCGCATTGGCTGACTTCAATAGTGAGCTGCCCGTTTGTTGGCTAACCAGTGCTATGTCGGTAACCACGCTGGCAATCTTTAACATGGCAATTTTTTCAGCCAACGGCTGGGGAACATTCTGACCAACATAGTCTTCAACTTCTTCCTCAATCTGACGGGTCAAAAACTCCGGTAGTACAGTGGCTATCTCGGGCATGAGTTTTTGCAGGTTTTTCCGGCAGGTTGTGATCATCGGCTCAAGGCCATTACCGAAATCGCCGTTGCGCAGAAACCAGTCGGTTTGATCGTGCAACAGGTTTTGTACCTGCTGATACAGCGCCAGTTGCACTGCCCCCGACACTTTGCCGTCAAGCTGATCAATCTCGCCATTCAGCGCTTGCATATCAAATCCATCGCGCACCACCACATAGGCCCTGGTAATCTGTGCCGGATCTGCGCCGGTCAGATCACCC
>JALTNS010000461.1 GCA_027000565.1 Rhizobiaceae bacterium
GCTGTGATCCAAATGCTTTCCTTGGAGCTTGTTAGGCGACCTATCATATCCAATTAACAGAATTGGATCACAAACGTGACGTCCAATCCGAAGTTATTGTCATAAAGATGGCAAATTATAGGGTAGATTATTGAAATAGTTCAGCATGTTTGACCGATGTACGTAATTAGAGAAAAGTAATTTCCGCCTTGCATTTACATCAGGTTAATAGCAGGGTTGATCCGTTCGTCTTTAGTTCAAGTAAAAGGGACACCCATGGCCACGCAGAACGCAGCATTAACATTGTCTCGTGCTCCTAAGTCCGGCAAAAAGTATTTCACCGTTGTGGAAGCTAATAAAGCACTAGCCTATGTCCGACCGGTGACTCATGATTTGATGGTCTGTTACGCGCACGTGGTGGATATCCGTCGCTGGATTGAAAAACCCCGTGAATTGGATAACCGTGAACATCTCGAAGCAGAGTATGAAACGACGATGGATCGTTTAAGTGAACTGGTCGACGAACTGCATCAGGTGGGCGTGGAACTTAAAGATTTTGAACGCGGTTTAATTGATTTTCCAGCAGTGCATCAGAGTCGTGAAATTTATCTCTGCTGGCAGTTTAAGGAGGAGTCCGTCTGTGCATGGCATGAAACCGATGCGGGGTTTGCAGGTCGTCAGGATATTGCTCTTCTTGATGATGAACAGCCATGCGAGAAAGCAGCCTGATTCACCAAATTGCTTTGAATTGATATTGGGGTTTTAACACAAAACTAAAATAGAACAGCAGGATGGACTTGACGGTTCATCCTGTTTTTTTGATTCAACAAAAGCGCGTCACAATCTGACGCGGGATTGAGTTTGTTGTATCAAAACACAAGCCTGCCGATGAGCAAAGCGAATCTGCGGGATCAGCGATCCTTCGGAAGGTGCTTATGAAAAACAATTCAGTCACAATGAATCACTAGAGATTCAAAGATATACCCAACGGGTATCCTTTTGACCGCGTTGTAAATCATTTGGAGGCCCTGAACATGATGTCGCGTACAAAAGCAACAGGACAAGTTCATGGACGACCGGTATAAAGCGGGCTCTATTGTTCTTTACGGCGTGGTCTGGCGGCCCAATTGAGTTTTTTGGCCAGCATTTGCCAATAAGTGATGTCCGGGTTTTGCACCAGTTTTAAAGGCAATGGATACCCGCGGATCATCAACTGTTGACCGGATTGAATGTGAATGGAATCCTGCCCATCAATCATCAAGGTAGTGCCTTGGTTGGCACGCAGCAGGTGGAGCCAGATGTTGGATTTCGCGTTGACGATGATCGGGCGAAAAGCAAGACTGTGCGGGCATAAAGGCGTAATCCCAATCGCGTCAATCCCCGGACTGATAATAGGGCCACCCGCTGAGAGATTGTAAGCTGTCGATCCACTGGGGGTGGCAAGAATCACACCATCCGCGGTGAACTGTGTGGCATGTGAGCCGTGGAGTTTGGGATCAATCGCAAGGTCCAGGTCGATCATGCGGAAGGGCGGCCCGGACATGACCACGATGTCATTAAGTGCCACCGCGCTTAAAACCGGTTCATATTCTTTCCATGTGCCATTGCCCCAAAGCGGGACGTTTGGATCATAAACGTTTAATTCAATGAGCAGTCGATTGCTGATCGGGCATTGCAATTGCGCGATTTGCTCCCAATGTTGCTTTACATCATTGATGGTAAATTCAGCGAGGAATCCGAGTTTTCCAAAGTTGATGCCAATCAAGGGGATTTTCTGATCCACGATTTTTCGCGCTTGAGCCAGCAGCGTACCATCGCCGCCAAAGACCAACGCGAGGTCTGCCTTTGGTAATTGAGCCGCATTTTGACGGGTCAGACTGTCAATATCCGGCTCAGCCACAAGATTGGCTCGCTCTGCAAGCCACGGGCGAAAACGCTTAAGCGCGCGAGTGACCTGTACCATCTTCCGGTTGGCCAGGATCCATATTCGCGGTTGTGAATGAGCGTCTGACATGTCGCATAGTGTAACCGGATAATCAAATCGTTGGGGCAAGGAACCGGGCAATCGAGTTGTGAAATATGGATTGAGACATTGAATCCCCGGTCGCTAGTCGCTAGTCTCTGTGTTCTTGATGATACCCGTTGGGTATAACCGGACAAGTCCATTGACGATGGGTATAAGGAGTTTATTTGTGCGAGCATTGGTCCTCCAAGGCAATCAAATCCGTGTCGACGAGCATTTTCCCGATCCCAAGCCCCTGGCGGGCGAAGCGGTGATCCAGCCGCTATTGATGGGGATTTGTTCCACGGATATTGAATTGTGTCGTGGGTACATGGATTTCTCAGGCGTGTTAGGTCACGAGTTTGTCGGCAGGGTCGAATCCGTTGCGAATCAATCAGACAAATCATGGGTTGGTCAGCGCGTTGTGGGTACCATCAACTGTGTTTGTGGCGATTGTGAAATGTGTCACCGGGGTTTAAGTGAACACTGTCAGCGGCGAACGGTATTGGGG
>JALTNS010000462.1:0-665 GCA_027000565.1 Rhizobiaceae bacterium
CAAACTTGTCCGGTCATACAGATGTCAGTAATAAGCTGCATGTTGTAACCATAGAAATTGATTGCTCACTAATATGATAAATTCCTCCAACTTAGCCGAAGCCACTCCCCAGCCTGTGACTGATCTGAAGTGCAACCGACCCCAATTAGCTTTGCCATCTCGTCAGGTGCATCTTGATTTTCATACCAGTGAACACATCACTGATATTGGTTCGGATTTTGATGAAACTCAGTTCCAACAAGCTCTGCAATCCGCGGAAATTGATTCGATCACACTGTTCGCCAAATGCCATCACAGTTGGTCTTACTATCCGACACAAGTCGGTCGGCCCCATCCCCATTTGCAAACCGATTTGCTGGGTCGGCAAATTCAGGCTTGTCATCAAATGGGTGTTCGTTGCCCTATCTATATGACTGTCGGTTGGTCCTGTAATGATGCGATTGATCACCCGGACTGGTGCGTACGCACCGAGGACGGCAAATTCAGTAACGTCAATGTTAACCCTGACGCATCTCCTGAAGATGTCCGGCCTCCTGTGTCATGGATCAATCTTTGGCCCGGTGGCGCGTTTGTTGCGTGGCGAACGCTTCATGAAGATTATTTCCCTGGCATCCGAAGTGTTCTGCCCGTTTCGGGGTTGATGGAATGCAATGTATAAAAAAAGG
>JALTNS010000462.1:675-2487 GCA_027000565.1 Rhizobiaceae bacterium
CTTATGAGGTGGGCAGACGAGATAAGAGAACTCCAGGTAAGGGTAAACGCCGACACTCCTGAAGATGCAAAGCAGGGCAGGGACTTCGGAGCAGAGGGCATAGGCCTTTGTAGAACAGAGCACATGTTCTTCAAGGAAGAGAGAATTCCCGTTGTTCGTGAAATGATTGATCAAAAGGTGGACACTGCCGACCCCAATCAAGTTTGGCAATTTGCTTTTCAAATATGGCAACGTTTTGCCAGGCGTTGTCAAAGCGCGATTCACTCACATTATCCACAAGCAACCGTTTTTTTTAACGGCAATGCTGCCTGGAGTACGCCTCGTCAAATGCTTGATATTCAAACGCATTTCGAGTTGGAACATATGCCTAGCGTATGGGGGGGGTATGATACGTTGCCGCCCCGTGTTCGCAGGCTACAAAAAATCAACAAACCTATGATCGCCATGAGTGGTAAGTTCCACACCATGTGGGGGGAGTTTGGGGGCTACAAACATCCTCAAGCTATGAAACTGGAAGTCGCTGATGCTGCTGCTCATGGATGCGGTGCCAGTTTTGGTGATCAGTTACATCCTACAGGCCAGATCAATGACGCGACCTATCGTCATATTGCCATTGCCTATGAGCATGCCAAACGCTTTGAACCCTATATTGATCGAGCCTTACCCACGAGTGATTTAGCTTTTTGGTGCCCTGAGCCCCAATATTTACGACAAACCAAAACTGACCGCAGTGATCCCGATAGCTTGGGTGTTGCTCAAATGTTGATGGAAGCTCACCTGGAATACCAGATCGTTTCACACGATGATTCACTGGATCATCTTCATACTCTCATACTTCCGGGCCATCGCATCCTTGATGAAGCTGCTGCTCAACGTATTGAGACTTTCCTCGATAACGGAGGACACGTTCTGGCATTGGGCCCATCTCCTTTGCATGTTCAGGAAGACCGCTTTGTACTTCAGGTCGGTGCTGATTGGCACGGGCATGCTCAGTATCAACAAGACTATGTTGTGCCGGGGCATGAACTTCGTTTGCGTCAGCCGGATTTGGTTGATGATCCTTTGCTCTGTTACGATGCTGCTGAACGATGTCTTGTGACTGATGGGCAAAGTCTGGCTCAACTTTATGAACCTTATTTTGATCGGACGTATGCCGTCTACTGCTCACATCTTAACAGTCCTCCTAAGCCCGATCCGTCACCTTATACCGGAGCAGTCAAAAAAGACCGACTGATTTATCTGCCCCAACGGCTGGGGAAAAGTTATAGTCAATGGGGCGCTTACCAGCATCGCGAACTATTTATCACTGCTTTGCGATGGCTTTACCCGAACCCGATTATTGAAACCACGCTTCCATCAGTTGCTCGCATTTCCTTGCTTCACCAGCCACACGCTCATCGTTATCTGTTACATATGATGTACGCGCCACCTGTTCAACGGGGTAAAGCCTGTGTACTTGAAGATCAACCTGTTCTTCTGGATATCCCGGTCACCCTCCGTGTAAAACAAAAAATAACCGGTGCGTATTGGGGCTTTGATCAAAGTTCTCTGCACCTTGACTATCAGAATACCTGCACTGGGTTAACCATTCCACGTTTACAAGGACATACATTCGTAACGATTGAATATACACAAGACACATTATAATGACATAAAACAAGATTCAACACCGGATGTTACGATTAATTATCGAATCTCAGCCTCGGTTATCCCCGGTGTTGCGTTTCAGAATTGAATCCACTGTGATAAAGGAAAAATGATGCAGGAATTCGAAGCGGATATTCTTGTCGCAGGCGGCGGTGTTGGTGGCGT
>JALTNS010000463.1 GCA_027000565.1 Rhizobiaceae bacterium
CACCAACCAACCGATTGTCCAGTGGCAACGCGGCACGTTTGACGATTTTCAATCTGTCATCTTTAAAAACCAAGTCTATCACCAGTCTGATATAAACCCCTATGACCCAATCGACCAAACTGATTTTCAAACTCTTGAAGCACTGCTAGCCCAACCGGGTAAACCCAGAGGCGCACGGGGAAAATGCCCCGTTTCCATTTTGCGAGCTTCGATGCGCAATTCATCTGCAAAACACAATCGCGGTACTGCTGCTCAATCCTCAACGTCCTTTAAAATGCAGGCCCTTGAGACTCAAGCTTTATTCCTGAAACTTGGTCCTCTGCTCACTCAGATGCCTCACAAACGACTAGCCATTCACTTGGCACAAATCAATCGCCAACAACTGGCAAAGCTCTGGCCTGATCCATCACGTCCCATTAAACAGATCTATGACTCCAAATGGGTCACCAACCTTGATGATATTTTCAAGATCATGAAAAACCAACCTCAGCGAATCCGCGAGATTGCTTTTGTCAGCCTGGAAATCAAGAGTGCTTACAAGCCAACAAATCCCAAATTCCGAAGTCGCAAGAGCTGGCGGATTTTAAACCAACAACCCGGCAAAAATCTAAACGTCGAATACTACCCATGGGATAAAAAGCTAAATCCTAAAACATGGGAAAAACGTGGGATCAAGCAACTGTATCCACGGGTCTGGCGTGAGGTCTGGCATTACAAGGTCGTACAAGACCGTTCCATTGGTCTTAAACCTCTGCCCAAAGCAGCCAACAAAAAACGCCCCCGTCAACCCGTCTATCGCATTGACGATTATCTGCTCGTGGGGATCAATGTGGGAGAACCTCTTGAAATTGCCTCGCCTTACAATTTTTCAAAAAACAGTTCCAAACCCGCGCCAATGCTTTATGTCAAAGACTCACAGTCTGAACCCTCAAGTGATCAGATTCAACGGACGGTTGTGGCGATGAACCACATCCGCCCTCTGCCCTGGTCCAACCCAATCGCCCCAACACAAGATGCCCCGCCGATGATCGCTCCTTATGACCTGTCTGTGAACAACTCCAATAACCAAACTTTATGGTATCAGGGATGGACCGGAACGGCTGTTGCCAATGAACAGCCGGACTTGAGCCATGTGGTTGCAACCACAGAATTACAACCTCTGATCAGTCATAAACTCTATGAATCCGTTTTGTCGGAGTTACAAACTAAAATCGAGAATGCCAAGCAGAAAGCTCAGGTGCCTTGATGACACATCACCGCCCACATTCAGCCCGTCGCGCGACGGCTATGATTGAAATGGTTTTGGCTTTGCCGATCGTTTTTATCACATTGAGCCTGCTTTTTTTTGCAGGCCGTGGGGTGGTTCGGGTGCAATATGCTCTGGTGATGGATCGATATGACGCGTGGCTCAAAGCCGCGCATCTGGTCACCGACACGCCTACTGACATTAATGTCATGCTTTACTCATACCGTCGCTCGGACGCGACTTTGCCAGTTGGCCCATCCCAGTTGAACGACCAGCTTGATCAGACATTTCTGGGCAATGGCGGCGATATTCAAACCTTGCCCTACAGCTATGTCGGGGGAACGGATCTGGCCTACAACACGTTGCTTAACGATAGTGCAATGTCCAATCAAGCTCAGCAAATTTATGACACCATGACCAATATTGGTCACTCCGTGCAGACTTCACTTCGGTCAGAATTTGCTCAGGACACCTCCCCATTATGGCGGAGCCTGACAGGTGATATCCAACATGGTCATCGGCGAGACGATCTGCCCTGGGCGTTTACGAAAGGCTATACCCAGTTCCGTGTTGAGCTAGGCAGCTATGTCCAGATGCAGGCAGCCGATCAACCCGTTGGCTCAAGTCCGCGTTTACTGGACATCATCGATCAGGTGGGCAATGAATATCTTCCCCGCACCGCCGATCTGGTGACACTCCAATACGGCTACCGCTATGACATCTGGCAACCTCGTCCCGGGGCTGCACTGGACCCGACGCGTGGCATTAGCACGGTGAACCTTGCACAGCTTTACACGCAATTGGATTCGCTTCCAACCAATGATCTAGCTGATGCGATTAACGGTGTTTTTCGCGGCCAGTACCCCTATCACTATGCCGGGCCAACGCCTTACTGGTTTGGGCCGGACGTTGAAAATCGCAGTTACAGTTACATTTGGAGATCGTATTGAAACCACCCCCACCCACGACCAATCATCCATTTAACAAAGATGAAGAAGCAGTCACCCACCGTGCGGCCATGATTCCCATGATCCTTGGATTACTGGCCATTGGTGTCTTTGCCGTTTATACCGTCTGGGATGATGTCCTGCCACGGCGTGTCCGAAAGGTCACCACCGGCCAAATGCAAATGCAAATGAACATGGATCCCACTTACGACGAAATAAGCGAAAACAACGGCCGGTCAATCAATTGGATGAGCCAAATGATCCCCGACAACAACATGGGCAATTTCATGC
>JALTNS010000464.1 GCA_027000565.1 Rhizobiaceae bacterium
AGATGGTGAAAATCCATCTGATATTGAGCCGATTTCCATCATTGACGAGATGAGCAAGTCTTATCTCGAATATGCGATGAGTGTTATTGTCAGCCGGGCTTTGCCAGATGTTCGAGACGGTTTGAAGCCGGTGCATCGACGTATTCTTTATGCGATGCATGAAATGGGCCTGGAACACAACAAGGGCTACCGCAAATCCGCCGGCGTTGTCGGTGAAGTAATGGGTAAATTCCATCCCCACGGGGATAGCGCGATTTATGATGCTCTGGTGCGGTTGGCGCAAGACTTTTCGATGCGGGCACCGCTGATCGACGGGCAGGGTAATTATGGCTCGATTGACGGTGATAAAGCTGCCGCCATGCGTTATACCGAATGTCGGCTCGAAAAACTTTCCAGTGAACTACTCGCCGATATCGACAAGGATACAGTGCGCTTCCAGGAAAACTATGATGGGCGTGAGCTTGAACCGTCGGTGTTGCCGGCGCGATTCCCTAATCTGCTGGTTAACGGGGCAGGCGGCATCGCGGTTGGCATGGCTACAAACATACCGCCACACAATCTTGGTGAAGTTATTGATGGCTGTCTGGCGATGATCGATAATCCGGCAGTTACGCTGGATGAGCTGATCGAGATCATTCCCGGTCCGGATTTTCCAACCGGTGGGCAAATTTTGGGCCGCTCCGGTATCCGCTCAGCCTATGAGACAGGCCGTGGTTCAGTGTTGATGCGGGGCAAAGTGCACACCGAAACCATCCGTGGTGAGCGAGAGGCTTTGATTGTTACCGAAGTTCCCTATCAGGTGAACAAGGCAACAATGATCGAAAAAATCGCAGAATTGGTGCGGGACAAGCGCATTGAGGGTATTGGCGATATTCGCGATGAGTCAGACCGCAATGGTTACCGCGTGGTGATTGAAATTAAACGTGATGCGGTGAGTGACGTTGTGCTCAATCAGCTTTATCGTTTTACCCCGCTGCAAACTTCGTTTGGCTGTAACATCGTGGCGCTCAACGGTGGACGGCCGGAACAGCTGAACCTTACCGATTTGTTGCGCGCCTTTACCGCCTTTCGCGAAGAAGTGATTACAAGGCGCACCAAACATCTGCTGGGTAAGGCGCGTGATCGCGCTCACCTGTTGGTCGGGCTGGCGATTGCTGTTGCCAATATCGACGAGGTTATCAAGCTTATTCGAAACGCACCCGATCCGGCAATCGCGCGGCGCGAATTGATGGAACGGCGCTGGCCTGCCAAGGATGTCGCCCCGCTTGTGGCGCTGATTGACGATCCGCGGCACCGGCTGAATGACGATGATACCTATTTCCTATCCGAAGAACAGGCGCGGGCGATCCTCGAATTGCGACTGCAACGGCTAACCGCCCTTGGTCGCGAGGAAATTGATGAGGAATTGAACAAGATCGGTCTGCAAATCAAGGAATTCCTCGATATTCTTGGTTCACGTCAACGGGTACTTGATATTGTCAAGGAAGAACTGATTGCAGTTCGCGATGAATTTGCAACACCACGGCGGACCGAAATTCTCGATGGCGGATTTGATGTTGACGATGAAGATCTGATTGCGCGCGAAGATATGGTGGTGACTGTCAGCCATGGTGGTTACGTCAAACGGGTGCCATTGGCCACTTATCGTGCACAGCGCCGGGGCGGCAAGGGCCGTTCTGGCATGTCTACCAAAGACGAAGATTTTGTCACCCGGTTGTTTGTGGTCAATACGCATACACCGGTGTTGTTTTTCTCTTCACGCGGCATCGTTTACAAATTGAAGGTCTGGAAGCTGCCGCTTGCGGCCCCGCAGGCGCGAGGCAAGGCATTGATTAACCTTCTGCCGCTTGAAAAAGACGAACGCATCAATACAATAATGCCATTGCCGGAAGACGAAGACAGCTGGGAAACCCTTGATGTAATGTTTGCGACCACAAGAGGCACCGTGCGGCGCAACAAACTGTCAGACTTTGTCCAGGTCAACCGTAACGGTAAAATTGCCATGAAACTCGATGAAGGCGACGGCATCGCGGGTGTCGAAACCTGCTCGATTGATGATGATGTGCTTTTGACTTCGCGTGGTGGCCAAACCATCCGCTTCCCGGTTTCAGATGTGCGGGTATTTACTGGTCGTAACTCTGTCGGCGTAAGAGGAATCAGACTTGGTAAAGACGACAGCATCATTTCCATGTCAATCCTGCGTCATTTTGAGGCTGAGCCAAGCGAACGCATTGCTTATTTGAAACAATCTTCGGCCATTCGTCGCGCAGCAATCGGAGATGCAATTGATGCGGATGGTAGTGATGACGATGTGGCAAATGATGGTGAAGAAGAGGCCGAAGAGGGCAATATTTCGCCCGAACGCTATGCAGAAATGGGGGCTGCCGAACAGTTCATTTTGACTTTGACTGAGCATGGCTATGGCAAACGCTCATCGAGTTACGATTTCCGGGTTTCCGGTCGTGGCGGTAAGGGCATCA
>JALTNS010000465.1 GCA_027000565.1 Rhizobiaceae bacterium
GATGACGATCTCTCCAACCGCTATCACACCCATTGCGATCCGCGATTGAATGCTGATCAGTCGATTGAGCTGGCATTTTTGATTGCCGAACGGTTGAAGCGTGAAAAGCTGCAGCGCGGCGAGCAACTGGCGGCAAGTGCCTGACGGGCGTCATTTTGGCAGGAACATCCTGCCACTTGCGAAGAACAGGAATTGTCTATTGATTTTACGGCCCAGAGCGCTTCATCATTTGATGGAATCACTCTCGTATTAATTCGCTCACGGCCATTCGTGCTGCGCACGGCCTCCGCGGGGGCGCCGCATAAGCGCCGGGCCGCCCTTGCGGCCAGACTGTTTCCGTATAAACGTGAAACAGTCTAGTTTCCACCTCCCCTCAAGGAGGGAGGTAAGAGAACGGTAAAAATAGTCAGAATAATTCAATCAGAAGTTGACGCGCTGCAGAAGCAACAATGACTCAATACATAAAGTATCGTTGCGCCATTGGCAGTTCGGTCGCGGGTTCGCAGGTGAGCAACTCGCCATTGGCACGCACTTCGTAGGTTTCCGGGTTCACATCAATCTCCGGCGTGGCGTTGTTCAACACCATGGCGGATTTGCCAATGCTGCTGCGGGTGTTCTCCACCGCCAGGAGCTGTTTTTCCAGCCCGAGATCATTAACGATGCAATGTTCAACCGCCGCCTGCGAAACAAATGTCACAGTGGAATTTGTGCGCGATTTGCCAAAACTTGCAAACATCGGGCGGTAATGCACCGGTTGCGGGGTCGGGATCGAGGCATTGGGATCGCCCATCAGGGCCGCTGAAATCGATCCGCCCTGCAAAACCATATCCGGTTTGACGCCAAAAAATGCCGGCGACCAGATCGCCAGATCGGCGCGTTTGCCGACTTCAATCGAGCCGATATGTTTCGACATGCCGTGAGCAATCGCCGGATTGATGGTATATTTGGCGATATAGCGGCGAACGCGGAAATTGTCATTGTCGCCTTTTTCTTCCGCAAGTCTGCCGCGCTGCTTTTTCATTTTATCAGCGGTCTGCCAGGTACGGATGATGACCTCACCAACCCGTCCCATTGCCTGACTGTCAGAGGCGATGATCGAAAATGCGCCCATGTCGTGCAATATGTCTTCTGCCGCAATGGTTTCGCGGCGAATACGGCTTTCGGCAAAGGCGATATCTTCCGGGATCGATGGATCAAGATGATGGCAGACCATCAGCATGTCTAGATGTTCTTCAATCGTATTGACGGTGTAGGGCCTTGTTGGATTGGTGGAGGAGGGGATAACATTTTCCTCGCCGCAAACTTTGATAATATCGGGCGCATGGCCGCCGCCCGCGCCTTCGGTATGAAATGCGTGGATAGTGCGGTTTTTGAAAGCGGCCGTGGTGTTTTCGACAAAACCGGATTCGTTCAAGGTATCGGTGTGGATCATCACCTGCACGTCCATATCGTCGGCGACCGACAAACAGCAATCAATCGCCGCCGGTGTGGTGCCCCAGTCCTCGTGCAGCTTTAAGGCGCAGGCCCCGCCGTTGATCTGTTCAACAAGCGCTTGCGGCAGGGAAGCATTGCCCTTGCCGGCAAAAGCCAGGTTCATTGGAAAGGCATCTGCCGATTGCAACATGCGACCAATATGCCAGGCGCCCGGCGTGCAGGTTGTGGCATTGGTGCCGGTGGCGGGTCCGGTGCCGCCGCCCAGCATGGTGGTGATGCCGCTCATCAAGGCTTCGTCAATCTGCTGCGGACAGATGAAATGTATATGGGCATCAAAACCACCGGCGGTGATAATTCTGCCTTCCCCGGCAATCGCCTCGGTCGACGGGCCAACAATAATGTCGACGCCGGGCTGTGTGTCCGGATTTCCGGCCTTGCCAATGGCGGCAATCTTTCCGTCGCGCAGGCCGATATCCGCTTTGTATATGCCGGTGTGATCGACAATCAGCGCATTGGTAATGACAGTGTCGACCGCACCTTCGGCGCGTGTGACCTGACTTTGGCCCATGCCGTCGCGAATAACCTTGCCACCGCCAAACTTGACCTCCTCGCCATAGGTGGTGAGGTCGCGTTCAACCTCGATGAAAAGTTCTGTATCAGCCAGCCGCACCTTGTCACCGGTGGTCGGGCCATACATGGCAGCATAAGTTGAGCGAGAGATTTTAGTTGGCACTTTTATTTTCCAGTAAGTAACGTGAAACCATCGTGTTTTCCGGCCTTTTTGTCGAATGTATAGGTGGTGAAACAGCCATCAGCCTGATTGTCAAATAACAACATGTAATCGGTAAAGTCAGCCGGGCCATCGGCAAACTCTAATAACGATTTTTCCACAATTTCCCGGTCCAGATAATAAAAATATTGAACTTCCAATATTTCTGAAATTATCTGCGCTATTTCCGCACGCTGGCATTTGAACGTTCTTCGCAAGGTCCACACAAGTTCAGCAAGAACAATGAAGCTGATTCGATAGGGCGATTTTCCAGGCAGCTTGCCAGATTGCCCTTCTAACAACCAACCCAGAAGTACATTGGTATCAAGGCCAGTCATCAGTTGGTTTTCAACGCGGCTTTTTTTCGCAATTCATCAAGATAATCAGCACCGTCACCCCTGCGTGTACGCTTGACCAACTCAACAATATCGTCGGTTGAAAGTGGCGGGCCATCATAAGGAATGATACCTTTTATATCTTCCATTGTTTTGGATTTAGTCACCAACTCGTAGTTGCCCTTGTCAGTCTTGCGAAAATTGACCCGGTCGCCGGGCTTGATACCAAGCGCCTTGCGAAGTTCACCAGGCAGGGTGATCTGTCCTTTCGAGGTTACTTTGGCACTGACATTCATGAGAATTCCTTACTTTTCAGCAATAATGTAAGGCAAAGCGAGGTGTTTTTCAACTGCAATCACACCGCCTATTTCTGCTGTAACGATGTGCGGGCGATCATCAGGGCAGCAAGGGCCAGTCCGCAACCACTGATGAAGCTTAAAATCCGCCGCGAAAACGTACTGACTGCGAACTTGGCCGCAGTCGAACCCAAAATCGAATAAAACAACAATGCCGGATATTCGAGTACCACATTGAACAATGCTAGCATCATCATGCGCAATTCAATGCCTTCGCCCGCACCGGCAAAAACCGGCAGCATGACAACAAAAGACAACACCGATTTCGGGTTGGCGCCCTGAATGGCAAAACTCGACCAGAACAGTGCTTTTTTCGAGCGTTTGCTGGAAGGCTTTGCCATCATATTTTTAGCGGTGAATACTGAATAGAGCGTCCGTGCTGCCAGCCAGGCCAGATAGCCGACGCCGATCCATTTGACCAGTTCGAAGACAACAGGAAAGGCCAGAAGCAGCGCGCTCATACCGGCTGCGGCAAGCAGCGCATACATCATGTTGGCGGTAAATATGCCTGCCATCGAGGCATGAGCCGGGCCGATGCCGTTGCTGATTGCATCGCTGGTTACTTTCAAAACCGCCGGGCCGGGGGTGAAATTCAGCGCTACAAAGGTTGCCACATAGGCCAGAACCAGTGTCAGATCAAAACTCTTCAGGATTTCAAGCAAAGCGGTCTGCTTAAAGGTCTTTTTTAAACAGAATGGTCAGATCGTTAGCCCGTTGCCGGGTCAGACGTGCGATGCACGAGCCAACAAGCACCCGTTCGAGCGTACCTCCACGAACCTGAAATCCTTCCGCCGCACAGGCATTGTCACGAAATTTGATCCATGCCCTTTGACCTTCGAGCAGGGCTTTTTCCGCCCCTTGAAGGTCTTTCGACAAATAGCTGTCGATTTCTCGCATGTTTTCACGTGCTTTGGCGTAATTTTCGTTCAATTCACGATCAGCCGTCTCGCGTTCTTTTTTGGCACACATGTTCATTTCCAGAGTGGTTTGCGGGTTTTGACAATTGGCCTCCTGTGCCAGAATTGCAAACGGCATCAAAAATACGGCGATGCCCGCGACCATCAAGAGTTTCAGTTTTCGCATTACAATTCTCCCATTATTTTACTGTTGAATCCATAGATATCCCGCCCGCCACCATACGGCACCAATTGAACATCACGGGTTTGCCCCGGCTCAAATCGAACCGCCGTACCGGCTGCAATATCTAGCCGCATGCCGCGCGCCAGCGGTCGTTCAAATTCCAGTGCCTCGTTGGTCTCGTAAAAATGATAGTGCGAACCAACCTGTATCGGCCGGTCGCCCCTATTGGCAACGCTTACGGTCAGGGCAATTGCTCCGGCATTAAGCTCGATATCGCCTTCAGCGGTGAAAATTTCTCCCGGGGTCATCTTTTCTACCTTATCGGTTCGTGTACGGTGACAAGTTTGGTGCCATCGGGGAAAGTTGCTTCGACCTGCACATCGTGGATCATTTCGGCAACCCCCTCCATCACATCATCGCGGCTGATCACCTTGGCACCTGCCGCCATCAAATCAGCGACCGAACGGCCATCGCGGGCGCCCTCAACGACAAAATCGGTAACCAGCGCAATCGCTTCCGGGTAATTGAGCTTGACCCCGCGCTCAAACCGTCCACGCGCCACCATGGCGGCAACCGATACCAGTAACTTGTCTTTTTCTCGCGGTGTCAGGTTCATTTGTTCACTCCTACATCGACCATACGCGCGGCAATGGCGAACCGCAAATGGTCGGACTATCATGCACAATCAGCATTTCCAGAATAGCAATAATGGTGGTGCGTAATTCCTGCGCATTTTTGCCAAACAGGCGGCAAATGGTCAATACGTGATGTGGCGCCGGTCGCGGGGATTGCTGTCGGTCCTCTGTCGGGTCAAGCGAAGTACAGCCACCAATCGCCGGGTTAATTTCAATAATTTGACGAATGTTTTCCTGAAGCTCTGCCGAATTCGGGCCAACACGAATAATCGTCGCAATGGCCGTTGCGCCATTGGCGATTGCCGACTGGTCAAGCTGTGCCTGAATTTCGCCTTCGAGCGAAAACCGGTCAGCAAATGTCAGATCACCATCCATGCGGATTTGCCAGCTGTCGCGCAGGTGCCCGGATTTCACCGTTTCGCCCATCGCCGCGCGGCCAAAGACGCAGGATTCCACCGCAATCAACCCGGCATTGCCGTTCAGTTCCACCCGGGTTTCACGCGCCAGCCGCGCCCGGTCAAACAAAATGGTTTCCTGTGGCAGCCACATTGCTCTGGCTCCATCATCGACCACCAGACTGGTTGAAATGACCGCATTGTCGCCGCGCGATTGATAAATCCGTTCTGCTGCCTGGGTGGTGACAATTGCACGGGTTTTATTTTTCCAGTGAATGGAGCTTTCAAACCGGTCGCCATCGGTCAATCCGCCGGTGGTGTTGACGATCACCGCCTCTTTTGCCCGCCCGGTCTCGGCCCGCGCCATTCTGATTTTACCGCTGCCGCGCTGATAGAGATCATCAAGCACGGTTGATTGCTCGCGAAACTTGAAAGCCAGCCGCACTTCGCCGCGAGAGCGCTGCAGGACGGTTTGCCCGCCATTTCCCGGGTGCAACCCGTCGCCCGCCGATATGGTAGAAGATATGCCTATGAATCCCGCCCCTGGGGATGGGCCTTAACACCATCGTCAATTTCGTAGTAATCGCCCTTGTCGGCGACAAAGATATGTTCAACCAGCTTGATTCCGGCATCATCATCCAGCGAACCGGCCAGAATCGAGGTGTTCACATCACCGTTGCGCTTCCAAAACAGGGCCGAACCGCAGGTTTTGCAAAAGCCGCGTTTGGCATCATCTGATGCCTCATACCAGGTGATGTATTCCTGCCCCTCGATGACAAGGTTGGCATCCGCCACACTGGTTGCCGCGTAAAAATGGCCGGATTGTTTGCGGCACTGGCTGCAGTGGCAGGCCGTGACATGGCGCAAAGGGCCGCTGATAGAATAGCGAACCGCACCGCAAAGGCAGGAACCGGATGCACTCATTGTTTTTCCTTAATTGTAGCCGTGGTTGATTGTTGCCACAGATTTCTGGCCCCATCAACTATTGTCCGGTATTGGCGGGCAAAATTTGATTCTCATCGCATGGCTTTTAACCGACAGCAAATTCAAATTTGATAATAGTTATTGGTTTTGCTATTCTGTGATGCGCAAACAAGGAGAATATTATGGCTGTTAGTGTCGAACTCGGTGCCCCGTTGGAAGATTATCTCAACACTCTGGTCAAATCCGGCCGTTACCGTTCACGCTCGGAAGTCCTGCGCGAAGGCGTTCGTCTGGTGCAGGAACGCGAGGCAAAAGTCGCGGCACTGGATGCGCTGCTTGAAGAAGGTTTGGCAGATATTGAGGCGGGAAGAACTCACCCCGCCGAGGAGGTCTTCTCGGAGCTAATTGCCAGGTATTCGGATAAATGAAAGTAGTCATATCGACGAAAGCGAAGAGCGATCTTCGCAATATTGGCGATTACATTGCGCGGGATAATCGCTCGCGTGCACGAAGTTTCGCAATCGAATTGCGCGATGCGTGTTTCGAACTTGCCAAAATGCCAAAAAGGTATCCAATCCTAAATCTATCCGGCGGTTTGGCAATTCGGCGACGGGTTCATGGGAACTACCTGATTTTTTATCAGATTGGTGATGATAGCATCCAGGTACTTCGAATCATGAATAGTGCTATGGATCATGAAAAGCTTTTGTTTGGTGACGAGCGATAAAAATGACAGAATTAGTAAATGAGACGCTGATTGACAAGACAATTAGACTTCAAAATGGTTTGATTGCCGTTGCAACGGGCGGCGCGATGAATGACAACGATTACAGGACGTTGAGAAAAGAAATTTCAAGCCGATCGAACTTATCAAACAAAATTCCGAATTTTGTTCGACATTGTAGTGACGTTTCACAATTTTGGGGATGGATCAAGTATGAAAGAGAAACTTATGCGGAACGTCGCGATCTTATTTGGAATGGATTTCGAGAACTCATAGACTATCTGGAGTTAGACACGAACTCACCTGGAACGGTAGTCATCTCAGGTGCGTTACAATCGCTTAATGCGCGGCATATTCAGGAAGTTTGGCAAAAAGCATTGGATCGCCGGGCCGATGACCCAGAAGGCTCTATTACTGCTGCTCGAACATTGTTGGAAAGCACATGTAAAATCATACTAGATGAAAATAATGTTACTTACAGTGCAAATGCTGACCTACCAAAGTTATGGGCATTGGCAGCGGAGAACCTCAACTTGGCGCCAAACCAGCACCAAGAGCAGGTGTTCAAAGCAATATTAGGAAACTGTCAGTCTATCGTAAATTATCTGGGTACACTGAGAAACAAGATCGGTGACGCGCATGGCCAAGGTAGCAAACCGATTAAACCAAAGCCGCGACATGCCGAATTGGTGGTAAACTTGGCTGGAACAATGGCAGCATTTCTTGCCGCTACCATGAATGACATAAAATAAATCAAATAATGACCCGCGCCACATCCATCACTCACGTTCACACACGTCCGGCTGATACCGTGACCCTCGCCTATGACGACAGGCACCGCCGCCGCATGGCGATGGTTGGCGATAATGGTCTGGAATTTCTGCTTGATCTGCCCAAGGCAACGGAGCTGCGCGACGGTGATGATCTGTTGCTCGATGACGGCCGCCATGTGCGGGTGAGGGCGGCAGCGGAAGAACTGATGAGCGCCACCTGCAACGATGCGCAACATCTTGTCCGCACCGCCTGGCATGTGGGCAATCGTCATTTGCCCTGCGAAATTCACCAGGACAGGCTTGTATTGCGCTTTGACCATGTGATCGCCGATATGCTGGAAAAACTCGGCTGCACCGTCACTCGTGTCAACGCGCCGTTTAATCCCGAAGGCGGAGCCTATGGCCACGGCAGGACCCACGGACACGATCATGGTTAGGCGTTCAGATAATCAATTACCGCGAGTGAAGCACGAGCCGCCGCTTGTGCGGCGCGCCTCGCAGGCCCGACACAAGCGCAGGCGCAGTGGAGGAATAGCCGCGAGAGAGATAAAGCCGATGCCTATGGCCATGGCCGGACCCACGGGCATGATCATGGTTAGACATTTCCAAGATCCTGTTATGGCTGTTCGAAAGAACCTCCACTTTCCGTCACCCCGGCGAAGGCCGGGGTCCAGAGGTCTATCGCCAAACTGGCTGGTAAATGGGAGCGCGAGTCTATCACGATATAATTGCGCAAAGCATCCCACTTGCTTTAAATTGAACGTCTTCTGGATTCCGGCCTTCGCCGGAATGACGGATTTACGGGGTGCCTTAAGTGGCTTGGAAGAAACGGAATACAACGTTTGACCCTTTCCTCTCAACAATCGCTCTACACTTTGCAAACGTGGTTTTCGCCGTCGTTTCCGGTCGGGGCCTATACTTATAGTCACGGGCTGGAAAACGCCTTTGAGGTCGGGCTTGTCACCAATGTTGATCAGGCGGTTGAATGGATTGGCAAAATCATCACCGACGGCAATGGATTTGCCGATAGCGTGTTTATGGTCGAAGCGCAGCGGGCAGTTGGAAACAAAGAAAATTCGCGGCTTTTCGAGATTGCCGAATTTGCCTGTGCATTTACCGGTACAAAGGAGCTGCGGCTTGAAAGCGAGGCACAAGGTTCTGCATTTATTGAAACACTTCAAAAGGTTGAACCGAACGCCGGACTCAATTTGTTAATCGAAATCTGGCCCGGGCCTTATGTTTATCCAGTAACAATTGGCGCCGCCGCAGGTGCGATTGGCATTGATCGCCATGCGCTTGCGACCGCTTATCTGCACGCCTTTGTTTCCAATCTCACATCGGCGCTGGTGCGCATAGTGCCGCTTGGCCAGACCGACGGCCAGCGTATCATCGCGCAACTGGCAAGCAGGGTTGAAGCGGCTGCGGGTAATGCGCTATCAACCAAAATCGAAGACCTGACGACCTCGACCCTGATGGTCGATCTCACCTCCATGCACCATGAAACCCAATATACAAGGTTGTTTCGCTCATGAATTCAAACGGACCGCTTCGGGTCGGTATCGGTGGGCCGGTTGGTTCCGGCAAAACCGCGCTGACCGACGCATTATGCAAAAAAATGCGCGATGAACTCTCACTCGCCGCCATCACCAATGATATCTATACCCGCGAGGATGCGGAGTTTTTAACCCGCTCCGGCGCGTTGCCATCGGAACGCATCATGGGGGTTGAAACCGGCGGTTGCCCGCATACGGCTATTCGCGAGGATGCCTCGATCAACCTTGCAGCGGTTAAACAAATGAACGAGCGCTTCCCCGATCTCGATCTGGTTTTTATTGAATCCGGCGGCGACAATCTTGCGGCAACTTTCTCGCCGGAACTGGCCGACATCACGCTTTATGTGATTGACGTTTCGGCCGGTGATAAAATTCCGCGAAAAGGAGGGCCGGGCATTACCCGCTCTGATCTGTTGATCATCAACAAGACTGACCTTGCCCCCCATGTCGGTGCCAGTCTTGAGGTGATGGACCGTGATTCAAAAAAAATGCGGGGAGAGCGGCCGTTTTTATTCACCAATGTCAGGCAGGGCGAGGGGGTTGATAAGGTGGTTGCGTTTATCAGGAAACTGGGCGGGGTGTGAATTATCTCTCACGGCCATTCGTGCTTCGCACGGCCTGCGAGGGCGCGCCAGAATGCTGGCGGCTCGCTGTTCGCTCGCTATACGGCACATTGAATGTAAACCAGCAATGCCCTCACCAC
>JALTNS010000466.1 GCA_027000565.1 Rhizobiaceae bacterium
GATCAATGATGATCTCGACATGGCATTTTCGCAGGTGCGTTCCATTTTGACCGCTGAACGTCTGCGCCGTGACCGCCGCCCCGGTCTGCACGACTTTGTCGGCTCGTTGTTGGGTTAACATGTGAAAGATTGCCTGGCGGAAAGCAAAAAATGACCGAAGTTTTATTCTATCATTTGACCGAACACACGCTGGAACGGGCATTGCCGGGCCTGCTGGAAAAGTGCCTTGAGCGCGACTGGAATGTGGTCGTGCAATGTGGCAGCGAAGAACGCCGCGATGCGCTTGATAGCCATTTGTGGGTCTATCGTGACGACAGTTTTTTGCCGCACGGGGCCGATAACGGCAAGGACGGTAATGGCAGCGAGCAGCCGGTTTGGCTGACCACGGAAACCGGCAACCCTAACGGGGCAAGTGTGCGGTTCATGGTTGATGGAGCCGAACCGCCGGAGCTTTCGCCTTATGTTCGGGCAATTTACATGTTTGATGGCCACGACAATGATGCGGTGGTGCAGGCCCGCAACCGCTGGAAAGCGGAAAAAGAGGCGGGCCACGCCATCACCTATTGGCAACAGGGCATCAACGGCGGCTGGGAGAAAAAGGCGTGACAAGCAATAGTGACAATCCGCAGGAGTTTGAAGCCAGGCGCAGGGCCGCTCGTGAGGAGCTGAATGCGCTCGACAAGGCGAAATTCAGCGACGATGCCAACCGAGCCGGGTTCTTTAATATGGTGTATCAACGCGCCGAAGGCGACGGCGCGCAGGTGCCGTGGGCCGATCTTGCACCGAAGCCGCAGCTGGCTGAATGGCTGGCTGAAAATCCGGCGACCGGTGAAAACATGCGGGCGGTCGATGTTGCCTGTGGGCTGGGTGATCATGCCGAGGCCATGGCCGCCGCCGGGTACATCACCACCGGGTTTGACATCGCCGATCAGGCGATCAGCTGGGCCAAAGAACGGTTTCCTGAAACCAAAGTAAGCTATAGCAAAGGTGACCTATTGAATCTGCCGCAGGAATGGGTTGGCAACTTCGATCTGGTCTATGAATGTTATACAATTCAGTCGGTGCCCGAAGCGATGCACGCGGCTATATCGAAAGCCATAGCCTCGCTCGTGGCACCCGGTGGCAGACTTATTGTCATCGCCCGCATTCGCGCAGATGACGAAGAAGCCAATGGTCCGCCTTGGCATCTAAATTCTCAAGAGTATAATATATTCAAAGACTTGGGCTTCACGCGTGAATCTGAATCAATGTATGAAGTCGTTCGCGCAGACAAAAATATTCCCCATGTTTTTGCGGTCTGGCGAAAGGTTGGATAAACAACCCGATACAACCCATGGTGTTGACCTTACGCCACAACCATAATAACATATGGCGATAATTTAAACATTATTGGGGTAATATTATGATTTCACACAGATATCTGGCGTTTGCCGCAACAGCAATATTTTTTACCGCCGGTCTTACCATTTCATCCATGGCGCAGACCATAAGCGGCAAGGTCCGTTCTGGCACAGAGGTGCGGATTTACAATATTTCTCTCTATGACAAAAGAGATTGTGGTGCGCTGGCCTATCCAAAAGTCAGGTTCAATCAACCGGTCAATGGCACGATCAGGGTTAAAAAATATACTGGAAAACTGACCAGCAAGAAGTTCAAGGGTAGCTATTGTTACGGCAAAACGGCCAAGGGCATGGCGATATATTACCGCTCAAAACGTGGGTTTCGCGGGCTCGACCGGGCGCGGATTAACATTAGTTTTCCTGCCTTTGCTGATGGCTCCGGTTTTGACAATGTAAAATCGCTTAAGTTCAACATTACTGTCAAATAGGCGTCAATCAATCGTAATGATGATTTTGCCCTCGGCCCGTCCGGTCTGGCTGTATTCAAAAGCCTGCTGCACCTGATCAAGCGGATAAGTCCTGTCGATCACCGCACGGATTTTTCCGGCTTCAATCAATGCGGCGATCTCTTTCAGCTGCGCGCCATTTGAAACCATCCAGTGATGTTTATATATAGCACCATGTTTTGCAGCCTTGCGCCGGTTGTTCCAGCGGCTCAGGCGTGCCACCAGTTTGATGATCGGGTTTGATGTTATTTCTGCGACAGTATCCGGGTCCGGTATGCCTAAAATTGTTACCAGAACGCCGCCCTTTTTGAGCACCTTGTAGGAAGCCTCGTGCACCGTGCTGCCTAATGAATCGAGCACAATGTCAAAATCGCTCAATCGGTCCTCGAATTTTTCAGACCGGTAGTCGATTATTTCATCCGCGCCGAGCGCCTTGAGCAGCTGAAAACGTTTTTTGCTGGCGGTGGTTGCCACATAGGCTCCGTGTGCCTTGGCATATTGAATGGCAAATGTGCCGACGCCTCCGGCCCCGGCGTGTATCAGCACCTGCGATCCGGCGCGCATTCCGCCTTTTTCAACCAGAGCCTGCGAGGCGGTGAACCCGA